>NZ_ADFP01000120.1 GCF_000177335.1 Pyramidobacter piscolens W5455 | reverse complement strand
GCCGCACACGCCCTTGCCGGGGGCGAGGCGCGAGCAGGCGGGCTTGCCCGCGAAGGGGCCGAGCACGAGCTCGCCGCCGCGCAGGAGATACAGCCCCACCCAGTTGACGCCGCCCACGGTCCAGTACAGATAGGCCATGAAGTTGCACAGGTTGGCGAGCGGGTCGCGCTCGGCGGCGGCCAGGGCGGCCAGCCGGGCGGAAATGAGGCGGTAGCGTTCGTCTTTCGTCAGGTTTGCGGGGATTTCGACGGAGATCATCTCACAGGCTCCTTTCGTAGCGGACGCTTTTGCGCCGCGTTTCTGCCGGCATTGTACCATAAAAGACCCCGCGGGCGGCGCGAAGATATTGTACAATGGAGCTGCGCCGGGAAAAATCCGGCGCGAGGAGGAACGAAAAACCATGAAGTACGTCTGTTCGAGATGCGGGAAAGAGGAAGACGCCGCGACGCGAAAGCCGCGCTGCGAGTGCGGCGGGCTGTGGGACCTCGAGTTCGGGAGGCCGAAGTTCAGCCTCGACCTCGTCGACCGGGACGAATGGAGCATTTTCCGCTACCGCGCCTTCATGCCGCCGCTCGGCGAGAACTGGAAGGCCGTCAGCCTCGGCGAGGGGCTGACGCCCGTCGTGCGCTTCGACGACGATCTGTCGCTGAAGATGGATTACTTCATGCCGACGCTGTCGTTCAAAGACCGCGGCGCCGCCGTGCTGGTGTCGCACTGCCGCGCCATCGGCGTGCGGTCGGTGGCGCAGGACAGCAGCGGCAACGCCGGCAACAGCGTGGCGGCCTACTGCGCGCGGGCCGGCATCGCCTGCGAGATCTTCGTGCCCGAAGGCACCTCGCCGAAAAAAATCGACATGATCCGCGCCCACGGCGCGCGGGCCCACGTCGTGCCCGGCTCGCGCGACCACTGCGCCGACGTGTGCCGCGCCGCCGTGCGCGAGCGCGGGCTGTATTACGCCAATCACGTCTACAATCCTTTCTTCTACGAAGGGACCAAGACCTACCTGTACGAGATTTACGAGCAGCTGGGGCGCGTGCCGCGGAACATTTTCGTGCCCGTCGGCAACGGCACGCTCTACCTCGGCGTCGTCAAGGCGCTGGAAGAGTTCCTCGCCGCCGGGATCGTCGCCGCCATGCCCAACGTCGTCCTCATGCAGAGCGAAAACTGCGCGCCGCTGCTGGAAGCGTGGCGCAGCGGCGACACGGAACCGGCGCGGATCGATCCCCGCCCCACGCTGGCCGAGGGCATCGCCATCGGACAGCCGATGCGCGGCGAGGCCATCCTCGCTTCGGTGCGCAAGTACGATTTCAAGATCGTCGCCGTGCCCGAGGACGCGATCCTCGCCTGCCGCCGCGAACTGGCCGCGAAAGGCATTTACTGCGAGCACACGACGGCCGCCAACTACGCCGGCTACCGCCGCTACTGCGAGCTCTACGGCCGCGCGCCCGACAGCGTCATCCCTATGTGCGGCGCGGGGCTGAAATCCGATCATTGAACGGCAAGAACGACGCCCGGCATGAAACAGTGAAAACGGTAACATTACGCCAACGCAGAAGGCGTCGGCGCCGAGATCGAAATGTTCCACGTGGAACATTTCGCGGCAGCGCGTATCGACAGGAGTGAATCGCATGCAACGGAACGGCGGGGAAACGACCATTCAGCTGGATATGAGTCGGGACAAAGCGCGCGTGTACGCGGAACTCGCCGCGTTTCTGGACGAAGCGGCGCGGGCCGCGCGGACGCCGCTGAGCGGCTTTCGCGTCGGCGCGGCGGCGCTGGGAAATTCGGGGCGCGTCTATCTGGGCGCCAATCAGGAGTTCGCAGGGCTGCCGCTGAATTTCACCGTCCACGCCGAGCAGGCCGCGGTGGTCAGCGCCCGCGCGCGCGGCGAAACGCGGCTGACGGCGCTGGCCGTGTCGGCCGCGCCCTGCGGCTACTGCCGCCAGTTTTTGACGGAACTGAAAGCGCCGCTGGACATCGTGCGAAACGGCGAAGCGCGGCCGCTCGGCGCTTATCTGCCGCACGCCTTCGCTCTGGAACGCGGCGGCGAAAACCTGCTTTCCCGCGCCGCGGTTCCGAACGCGGACGATTTGGACGGGCTGGCCTGCGCCGCGGCCGAGAACAGCTACGCGCCCTACACCGGCACGCGCAGCGGACTGGCGCTGCGCACGTCTTCCGGCCGAACCTACGCCGGCTGGCTGCTGGAAAGCGGCGCGACAACCCTTCGCTGACGGCGCTGCAAACGGTCCTGACGCTGCGCGCCCTCGACGGCGCGGCGGACGACGCCGTCGCCGAAGCCGTTCTGGCCGAAGCCGGCCCCGCTCCGCTCGCCCCGCTGCTGCCCGCCCTTCTGGCGGTGGTCGCTCCGCGCGCGGCGGTGCGGACGATCCCTTTGAACGACGCTCCGTAAAAGACACGCCCGCCTTCCCGCCGCATACAAGCGCAGCGGGAGACGGGCTCTTTTTTTAAGAAGAAAATTCCGCTCAAAAACCTTTGGAATTTTGCCGCGAAACGGCGCCGCGCGTTGTTTTTCCGCGGCGGTTTCCGTTCAAACGCCGCGCTCCCCCAGCCGTGCCGTCACGAACAGGCTGTCGGTAAAGACCGGCCGCAGCAGGCGGAAGAACAGCTTCATACTTCCGCGAAGGCGGGACAACAGGCCGCTGTCGCCGTAGTTGCCGACCTCGACGTCGCCGAGGGCGGGGAACAGCGCCTCGACCTGTTCGGGGCGCGCGTCGTATCTGAAGCCCCAGCCGCCGAACAGGCCCGCTTTGATGCCGCGCACGATGCGGTGCGCGTGACGGGCGAAAAACGGCGTGGACGTGTCGAAGAGCACCGCCGCTCCCGGGCTGTGCCGCGCCAGCCGCGCGAACATCGCGTTGAGCGCCTCGGCCTTGAAGTACATGAACACGCCGCAGGCGTAAAACAGATCGACGCGCGGCGGCAGGAGCCCGACAAAATCGGGCTGCAGCACGTCGGCGGCGACAAAATGGTGCGCCGCGTCCTCGGCGTAGACCGCCCGGCGGGCTTCGACGCCGTCGGGCAGGTCGTAGTCGTACCACTGCGCGGCCAGATTGCTGAGGCGGAACGGGCGGCTGTCCAGCCCCGCGCCGAGATTGGCGACCACTCCCTGCGGCTTGTCCTTTAAAATCTTTGCGACGGCGGCGTCGAACACCAGCTCGCGCACCAAAATGCCCGCGTTGACGCGCCCCGTCTCCACGCTTTTGATCTGTGCGGGCGTCAGGCCGCGGACGATCTCTTCCGCCCACGGGTCGCGGAAGTCCTCGCGCGGATCCTGCGAAGCCCGCGCCCGGGCGACGACGGTGATCAGCGCCGTCCCTTCCAGCTCTCGAAGTTTCAGATTCATCATGTCCCTCCTTGCCGCACCGATGAGTTAGTTCATTATAACTCACCCATCCGGCCTTGAGAAGGTACACGTGCCTTGCCCGCGACGGCGGCGTCGCCGACGAGCAGCGCCGGGCCCGGCAGGGCATCCGCAGTACATTCTCGGCCTGTCGAAAGCGCCTCGGTAAACGCGGCTCCCGCCCAAAAGCGCAAAAAAGGATTGCCCGGCCAGTGGATTTGGCCGGGCGATCCTTTGTGTGCGGCAAACGATTCGTTACTTGGCGGGGCGTGTGATCGGGCCGTAGCCGATGAAGTCGTTCCACTCCTGTGGGTAGGGCGTGGTCTTGAAATTGACGTAGCCGAGGGCGTATTTGCCCAGCAGCACGTCGCCGAGGGTCTGCCAGCGCTGGTTGAAATCGACGGCGTTGGCGTAGGCGAAGTCGGTGATCAAGGAAATGGCTTCGTCGCGCTTGCCGGCCTTGATCAGCTCGGCGGCCTTGTCCTGGACCATGGGCGTCAGCACGTAGAGCGGCTGAAGTTTCTCGTCGCGGGCGGCGTGGATGTCCTTGCGGGCGTCCTGATAATGCAGGCCGGCGATCTCCTGGACGCGGGTGTTGACCCACCAGCCGGACTTGCTGTCGTAGGGATGGAAGCGGTCGCCGGTGTTGTAGAAGTCGGGAAGTTTCCTCATGATGGGCCACAGCGGCGTGATGTAGGTGGTGTCGGAAGCGCCGTAGCCGAACCAGCTGATGCCGCGGATCTCTTCGGGCAGGTCGCCGCGGACCTGGGCGATGTGCACGTAGCAGGTGCGCATCATGTTGATGGAACGCTCCCACGTCGAATCGGGCTTGGTCTTGCTGCTATTGGCGAAGCGGATCGGGTTGCCCCAGGGACCGGCCGCGGGCCCCTTGCTGAGGTCATAGGGCGTGCCCTCGTACCAGTCGCCGGTGATGGCGAAGATGTCCTGAACGCTGACCTTCTTGTCGGGGACGACGGACATGGGCAGTTCCATGGCGTTGGGATCGAACGTCTGGCTGGGCGCGATCAGCGACAGCACGCGCCACTCGCGGCGGATGGCGTAGAGTTCGTGGCTGGGGTTGTACACGTCGGCGGGGCTGAAGTTCTTGCGGTCGACTTTTTTGGCGTCGAGGAAGCCGTTCTTGACGGCGAAGTCGACGATGTCGGGGCAGGCCATGACGTTGTCCTTGTCGTCGAGGTTCAGGTTGCGCAGGCGGGCGCGGTTGGCGGCCACGAAGATGTGATCGTCGGGCATGCGCCAGGCGGCCCAGATGCCGTTGCCATAGACTTCGAAGATCCAGACTTCGTTGCCGTCGGTGATGGGCATGGTCTCGCCGGCGTCGTAGAAGCCGTGTTTCTCGACCAGCTCGCCCATGATCTTGGCGGCTTCACGGGCGGTGGAGGCGCGCTCGAGGGCGATGTCCTGAATGCTCCAGGCGTCCAGAGAGCCGACGGCGTCCTTCTCCATGACCTGCTTGACCTTGAGCGCGCGCTCGTCGGTGTCGTCCACGCCGTTGGTGGCTTCGCTCATGGCGACGCCCTTCTCGTTCATGAATGAGTAACGGGAAGAGAAGTAACGGAACGTGTGTTTGACCTGAGGCGTCTCGTCGAGCTTCTGCTGCTCGCCCGGGTAGCCGTGCTGGTCCTTGATGATCGGACGCATCGATCCTTCGGGCCAGTCGGCCTCGGGCACGATGTACAGGCGCGAGTTGGCCGTGCGCGAGTCGTCGTTGTGCGTGATCATGGCGCTGCCGTCGACGCTGGCCTTCTTGCCGACGGCGATGACGGTGCAGGCGAACGACGCCTGGGCGGTCAGCGACAGGGCGAGCAGCGCGCCGACGAGAACTTTGCGGTTCGGTTTCATGAATGAATCCCTCCTGAAAAATTATTTTCTCTCCGGCAGCCGGAGAGGGCGGTGCGAGGGCGGCCGGAGGCCGCCCGGAAAACCAATCGGATTAATCGAGGAACACTTTCTTGGGATCGGCCGTGGCCGGATCGTGCAGGAACGCGCCCAGCCCCTTTTCCTTCAGGTCGGGATGGCGGGGGAACTCCACCAGCAGCTCCTTTTCAGGCTCGTCGATCAGGAAATCGTTCATCTGGTTGATCATCTCGAGCGCGCCCGAAAGGTGACGGCCGACGCGGTCCCACATCGGGTAGCCGACCTTGATGTCGTAGTCGCAGTAGAGCAGGCCGTGCTCGGCCGCCGTCTGCAAAAATTCGTCCTTGCCGTCCATCATCAGCTTCTCGGTGATCTTGCCGGCGACGCGGTCGATGAACGGTTCCGGCGTCTCCATCAGCACCACGTAGGAGTCGCAGAAGTCGCCCGCGTCGCGGTGGCTCAGGCCGCGCAGGCTCTTGGGCGAAGCCTCGCACTTCATCGGGAACTCGGAAGCCGTCAGCACCATCGAAGCCATCATCGCCATGTCCAGCGAACGGTCGTGGGCCACGTAGGTGGCGACCACGGGATACATCAGCGACGCTTCGTGGGAATCGACGAACAGCGTGATGTTTTCCTTGCGGTTGACTTCCATGATCGCGTACGTCAGCTGCTCGGTGAGGTTGCCGTCGGGGCGTCCCGGGTAGGTGCGGTTGAGGTTGCGCGAATCCGTGTAGTCGAGGTTCTGCCCCGAAGGATAGTGCACGTAGGTGAACGGATCGGGCCACTGGTCGACGGGCGCCGTGTTGCGGTCGCCGATGCGGTAGCGGCGCAGACCGTGATCGGTTTCCACGTGGAAGAATTTAGGATAGGCGTTGCCCAGCATGCCCACGGTGGAGGCGCTGTAATTGGCGTGTGGCGCGATCAGCACGCGGCCCTTTTTGACCTTGATGTTTTCCATCATTACGTAGGCCGACATCGACGTGGCAGGTTCGTAGGGGTGCGTGCCGCCGAGGTAGAACATGCTGCTGCCGGGCACGCCCGAGTCGAACACGTACACGGGAGTGTCCACGCCCGTGCCCTTGATCGGCGGGAACCAGTCGGAGAGCATCTTCTTCTCAGTGAACGAGTCGGAGACGACCACCTGCTCCTTGTAGTTGCGAAGCTCCAAAAATTCCCGGCCGCCCAGCCAGGCCATGACGCCCGCGACGGCGAGGAACGCGAGTTTGCGCGCGACGGCGCCTTTTTCGTAGTTGAAGGCCATTTGTCCGTTCCTCCTACTTGATGCGCAGCGCGCGCAGAATGAAGGGGATCAGCGTGTACGCGTAGACGATGTCGTAAACGATCGAGCGACGCGTTTTTCTGAAAAACAGCCCCCTCAGCAGGACGAGGCCGCAGACGCCGGCCATGCCGAAGTAGATGTAGTGGATGATCTCATTGGCGTTGCGCATGAATTCGTCCATGTCCAACCATCCTCCCTAGTAAACGATGAGCCAGCTCAGCTTGTTGGCGTAGATCAGCATGAGCACGGCGACGACGGCCATGAAAATGCAGGGCACGAGAATGGCCCCAAGGAACGACATGTAGCTGCCCTTGTAGCCCGAAACGTCGACCGCGACGCGGCCGGAGATGCGCGAGGGCGGCAGGCAGTCGCCCAGCGGGTAGAGCAGGCTCAGCGCCGTGGCGATGATCGTCACGTTGACGCCCACCGAGTTGAACAGGAAGATCAGCGGCGTGCCGAGGATGATGCCGCTGCTGTAACTGAGCGAGCCCTGCGCAAGCGGCAGCACGAACGGCGCGAAGACGTAGATCAGCACCACCGGCAGCGTCACGAACGTGATCGCGATCAGGCCGCGCACGCCCGTGGCGGTCATGATGTTGACCAGCACGCCGACGCTGATGACCGTCGCCAGCAGCGGGAACACCTGCTCCGAGGTGTTGGCGAGCACTTCGTACCAACGCCTGAAGCCGCTTCTTTTGGGCGAGACCAGCATGGCCACCAGCGTACTGATCAGGAAGATCAGCGGGATGCCCAGCGTCGGGATGCTGAAGGCCGCGTACTTGGAAAGCAGCAGCAGCACGATGAAGACGGCCAGCGGCGCGAGGATGCGGAACCAGTTCATGCCTGCGGGAACTTCGGGGAGCTCGGCCAAGATCTGTTCCTTGGACTCAGGCTTGCCGCCGCGCAGCAGATAGAACACCGTAAAAATCGTGATGAGAACGATCGGCGCCAGCAGCGGCACGTCGAAGCCGACGTAGGGCATGTTGGCCTGGGCGCACATCAGCATCACCCACAGGTTGATGGGCGGCGCCACGGCGGCCAGCATCGAAGTGACGTAGATGAAGGCGACGATCTTCTTGTCGCCGATGCCCATGAAGCGCAGCACCGTCGCCACCATGCCGCCGACCACGAACATGGAAACGCTGCCCGCGCCGGTAAGGGCGCCGGGGATCAGCATGATGATCGCCAGCAGGAAGAAGAGCACCCACTTGGAGCCGTAAAAGCGCTCCACCATCTTGCGCACCAGCGCGTCCATGGCGCCGGTCTCGGAGTAGAAGTTGATGAAGATCGAAGCGGTCAGGAACGTGAAGGCCACGTCGAAATACGTGAACGTGCCTTCCACAAGGAGGCGGACGGGGAATCCCAGCCCGCCCGCCAGAGCTCCGGCGATGGCCGTGACGACCATGGAAAGCTCGGGCGATTTCAGCTTCCAGCTGGCCAGGGCGAAGACGATCACCATGACCGCCAGAACCATAGAAGTTTCGGCGTACATTACGAACCTCCTGTCACAATAAAGAGCGCTCGACCGGCGACGCGGGGGGAAACAGAAACTTTTCTCTCACAGGCCGGGATCCAGCGCTCAGCTTTTGGTGCCGCGAAATTCTACTTGGCGTACATCATCTTGACGAATTCGCCAAGATCCATGGCGCTGTCAAGATAGGTGATGGGGATGTTCTTTTCCTTGGCGAGGTTCGTGAACTTGCCGTCGGCGTCGCCTTCCGTGTTGACCACGATCTGGTCGGCCAGCGGGATGATGGCGTCGATGGAACGCTCGTCGGCGCTGCCCGGCTTGCCGCGGCGGGCCTTGCCTTCGATGTGGGCGGCGATGACCTGGATGCCGAGCTCCTTGGCCTTGGCCATCATCGCGTCGAGACGGACGATCTCCTGATCGATGGTGATGCCGGAAGCGCCCAGCCCTTTGGCGGACGAGCCGATCACCACGATCATGGTTTTGAAGCCGCCGGCGACCAGGTCCTCGGGCTTGGGCTCGGCGTTGTAGGTCAGGTCGTCCACGGCCTTGGCGCGGCGGATCAGCAGACGGCCCATCTTGCCCCCGGGGCCCTGGCCGGCGTTGGTCACCAGCAGCGGCAGATCGCCCTTGGGCGCTTCGGCGCCGGTCACGGCGGCGAACGAACACGCCGAGAGCGCGAGGCACAGCAGCATGATCACAAGCAGCGACAACGAAATCTTCTTCATGAAAAAAGCCTCCTCACAAAAAATTGCGGTCAATCTTTTTTCCGGCGCCGTTTCACCGGAAAATCGCCGCGGCTTATGCCGCAGCATACTGAACTTTTATAAAGCGAAAATGCTTTTTCATCAAGAAGAACATCAAGGTAATATTGTATACTTACCACGACGCGGCGCGTCTTTTGAGCGTCGTCATAAACATAAACGGAACAAAAGCGTACAAAAATCACCGTCGTTGGCCTGAGGCTTTTGTAAGCCATCGGGGTGAAATTTACGAGGCTTTGAGTTCATGGAATCCCCCGAATTTTGTTCGCGAGCGAAACGAATGGTAAACTATAAAAAATATCCGGCTTTCTCCCGCTGCGGGCGAAAGCCGGATATTTTTTTGCTGCCGTTTGCGGCAAAAGCGACATTTTTGCGGCCGTTTAAAGTTCTTTGCCGGTAAGAAGCTTATAGGCTTCTTTGTACTTGCCGATCGTCTTGGCGACGACGTCGGGCGGCAGCGTGCCGTCGTTGCCGGGATGGGTTTTGTACCAGTCGCGGGCGAACTGCTTGTCGAACGACGGCTGGGCGTGTCCCGGCTCGTAGCCGGCCAGCGGCCAGAAACGGCTGCTGTCGGGCGTGAGCATTTCGTCGCCGAGCACGACGCGGCCGTTCTCGTCGACGCCGAACTCGAATTTGGTGTCGGCGATGATGATGCCGCGCGACAGCGCGTAGGCGGCGCACTTTCCGTACAGCGCCAGCGTGCCGTCGCGGATCGTGCGAGCGTACTCCACGCCGCGGCCGGGGAAGTCTTTTTCGAGCAGCGCCGCGCTCCGGTCGAAATCGATGTTCTCGTCGTGATCGCCGATCTCGGCCTTGGTGCTGGGCGTGAAGATCGGCTCGGGCAGCTTCTGGCACTCTTGCAGCCCCGCGGGCAGCCGGACGCCGCAGACGGTGCCGTCCTTTTGGTAGCTGCTCCAGCCGCTGCCGGTGATGTAGCCGCGCACGATGCACTCGACGGGGATCATTTTCAGCTTTTTGCACAGCATGGCGCGGCCCTGGAAGCGGGGGGCGCGGAAAAACTCCGGCATCGCTTCGTTGTCGGTGGTGATCATGTGATTGGCGACGACGTCCCGCGTGAAGTCGAACCAGAAGCGGCTCATCTGCGTGAGCACGGCGCCTTTGCCGCCGACGTGGTTCTTGAGGATAACGTCGAAGACGCTGATGCGGTCGGTGGCGACCATGACGAGATTCTCGCCGAGGTCGTAGAGCTCGCGGACTTTTCCTTCTTTTACGGGGCTGAACTGCTGCATCGTTTGCATCACTCCTGATTTTTCGAAATAATGAGAGTTAATTTCAGCGTTCAGTATAAAGCAAATTCCGCAGGACACAAGAGATAAATAAGAAATGCGAACGAATGTTTTTTGAATCCGTCCGCGCCGGGACGCCGGGCGCGTTGCTCTTTGGCCGCGCAGATTCTATAATAAAGCCGAATGTCAACGGCCGGGCGCGCCGCCGCGCGCCGCCGCAGCTGAAAAATCCTTTCAGCGGAAGGGAGCGAAACCAATGAGCCTGAACGACACGCCGCGCTCCGAGCGGCTGCACATCGGGATTTTCGGACGGCGCAACAGCGGCAAGTCGTCGCTGGTCAACGCGCTCGCCGGGCAGGCGGCGTCCATCGTCAGCGACGTGCCCGGCACCACCGCCGATCCGGTCTACAAGGCGATGGAACTCCGCGGCGTCGGCCCCGCGGTGCTGATCGATACGGCCGGCTTCGACGACGAAGGCGGACTCGGCGCGCTGCGCGTGGCCAAAACGCGCGAGGCCGCCGACCGCACCGACGTGGCGCTGATGGTCTTCGCCGGCGCCGCGCGCCCCGAAGATCTGGAATGGGTCGGGCTGCTGAAATCCAAGGGCGTTCCCGTGATCGCCGTCTTGAACAAGATCGACCGCATGAGCGAAGACGAACGGGGCGCGGCGCTGCGCAGCGTCAAGACCGCGACGGGGCTCGACGCCGTGCCCGTCAGCGCCGCGAACGGCGAGGGCGTGGCGGCGCTGCGCGAAACGCTGCTGACGGCGCTGCCCGAGCGGGAAGACCTGAGCATCACCGGTTCGCTGTGCCGCGCCGGCGACACGGTGGTGCTGGTGATGCCGCAGGACATCCAGGCCCCCAAGGGACGCCTGATCCTGCCGCAGGTGCAGACGATCCGCGAGCTGCTCGACAAAAAATGCCGCGCGCTCTGCGCGACATCCGGCGGTTTTTCGGCGGCGCTGGCGTCGCTGAAAGAACCGCCGGCGCTGGTGATCGTCGATTCGCAGACGTTCGCCGAAATTTATCCGCAGGTCCCGCCGGGCGTGAAGCTGACGTCGTTCTCGATCCTGTTCGCCGGCTACAAGGGCGACGTCGCCGCTTTCGCCGCCGGGGCGCGGGCGCTGGAGAAGCTGACCGGTCGGTCGCGCGTGCTGATCGCCGAAGCCTGCACGCACGTGCCGCTGGAGGAGGACATCGGCCGCGTCAAGATCCCCCGCCTGCTGCGCCGGCGTTTCGGCGCGGGAATTGCGGTGGATTTCGCGCGCGGCGTCGATTTTCCCGCCGATCTCGGCGGCTACGACCTCGTCATCCACTGCGGCGCCTGCATGTTCAACCGCCGCTTCGTGCTCGCCCGCATCGCCGAAGCGCGCGCTCAGGGCGTGCCCATCACCAACTACGGCATCGCGCTGGCGTGGCTGACGGGCATCCTCGACAAGGTCAGCCTCGGCGCAGAGGCGCGTCCATGAGCCGCCGGACGTTCGCCAAGCGCTGCGCCCTGCCGGCGCTGCTGTTTGCGCTCTGGTGGTGGGGCAGCGCCCGTCAGTGGTGGAGTCCATACGTGCTGCCGTCGCCCGTTCAGGTGTGGCGCGCCTTTTGGTCGATGACACGCAGCGGCGCGCTGCTCGGCGATCTGTGGGCCAGCGTGCGCCGGGTCGCCGTCGGGTTTTCCATCTCCTTCGCCCTGGCGTTTACGTTGGGGTTGGCGTCGGCCTGGACGCGGCGCACCGAGTACTACGGGCACCTCGTCGAGTTCTTGCGCCACGTGCCGCCGCTCAGTCTGATCCCGCTGCTGATCCTCTGGTTCGGCATCGGCGAGAAATCCAAGACCGTGCTGATCGTGCTGGCGACGTTTTTCCCCATCTACATGAGCGTCCACAAAGGATTTGTCACCGCCAACACGAAACTGATGGAGGTCGGGCGCACGATGGGATTTTCCAAATGGCGGCTGTTCTCGCGCATCATGTTCCCCTGCGCCGTGCCCGACATTCTCGTGGGCATGCGCATCGGCATCGGCTACAGCTGGCGCGCCATCATCAGCGCGGAGATGATCGCCGCCGCCAGCGGGCTCGGCTACATGATCCTCGACGCCCAGCAGATGTCGCGCTCCGACAAGGTCGTGGCCGGAGTCTTCGTGATCGGCCTCGTCGGCTATCTGACCGACGCGGCGCTGGCGGCGCTGATCGCCCGCGTCGCGCCGGGGGCGGGAGGGGACGACGTTGGCTAGGTACGAGCTGGTCGGCCTGCGCAAGAGCTTCGACCTCGGCGGCGAAAAGCTCCCCGTGCTGCGCGGCCTGGACCTGACGCTGGAAGACGGAGACTTCGTGGTCGTGGCCGGGCGCAGCGGCTGCGGCAAGACGACGCTGCTGCGCATCCTCGCCGGGCTGGAATCCTACGAGGGCGAAGTGCGCGCGCCGGAACGCGCCCGCGTCGGCATGGTCTTTCAGGAGCCGCGCCTGATGCCGTGGCTGAGCGTGTACGACAACGTGGCCTTCGGCGTCGAAAAGCCCGAAAGGGCGCGCATCATGGAGCTGATTCGCGCCGTTCGCCTCGACGGCTTCGAGAACGTCAGACCGGCGCAGCTTTCCGGCGGCATGCAGCACCGCGCCGCACTGGCCCGCGCTCTGGCGCTCGACCCCGGCGTGCTGCTCATGGACGAACCGTTCGCGGCGCTCGACTACTTTACGCGCATGACCATGCAGGAACTGCTCGTCGAACTGTACCAACGCACCGGCGTCACCGTGGTTTTCGTCACTCACAGCATCGACGAGGCGCTGCTGCTCGGGCGCCGGATCGTCGTCCTCGACCGCGGCGTCATCGACGCTCGCTACGACCTCGGCTCACTGCCCTATCCGCGCGATCTTTCGCTGCCCGAAGTGGGCAGGCTGCGCCGGGAGATCCTCGCGCGCATCATGAATCAGACTCTTAACAGGAAAGAGGGGAAAAGATGAAAAAATATTTATGGCTGTGTCTGTTCTGGCTTGTGTCCGCCGCGCCCGTCCGGGCGGTCCCCGCGCCGCTGGAGCGGCTGCGCGTCGCCTTCGC
>NZ_ADFP01000119.1 GCF_000177335.1 Pyramidobacter piscolens W5455 | reverse complement strand
AGTCAGGACCACCGGCAAAGCCGGTGGCTTGCTCTGGCCCTATAAGGGCCTCTTACCGGCCACCCTCTCGGGCACTGAAAAGGCTGACAAACGCACCACTATCACAGGCAAGCCACTAAAGTGGCTCTTTACTTGCTCTCTCTCACCGACTCACCCGTAAACGGGTCTTCCAGTTCTTTCAGGGTGAGCTGGTCTGTCAGCCTGTCCTCTTCGAGTTGATTGTGAATATATTCTGTTATTTTCTTTTCATTGCGCCCTACTGTATCCACATAATATCCTCGGCTCCAGAATTTCCGATTTCCATACCTGTATTTTAGGTTCGCAAATCTATCAAATATCATCAGTGAACTTTTGCCTTTCAGAAATCCAAGAACTTCCGATACGCTGTATTTAGGCGGTATTTGCAACAGCATGTGGATATGATCGGGGCACGCATTTGCCTCCAATATTTCTACTCCCTTGCGTTCACACAGCGTTCTCAATATTTTGCCAATTTCTGCTCTGAGCTTG
>NZ_ADFP01000118.1 GCF_000177335.1 Pyramidobacter piscolens W5455 | reverse complement strand
CCGCCGGCCGCGCCGCCGCCGGGCAAATCAAGCACGCCGCGGCCCGTGGCGCGTTCGACCGCCGCGGCGAAACGACGCAGCCCCGCGTCGAGACGTTGGACGATCTCCGCGGTCGCGCCTTTTTGCGGCCCGTAAACCGCCGCGGCGCCGCTGGGGCCGCAGAGCGGGTTCTGCACGTCGCAGGCGAGCATCAGTTCCGTTTCCGCAAGGCGCGGATCAAGGCGCGACAGATCGACGCGTTCGACCCGTTCCAGCGATTCGCCGCGGGGCGGCAGCTCGCCTCCGGCGGCGTCGAGAAAGCGCGCCCCCAGCGCGGCGAGGATGCCCATGCCGCCGTCGTTGGTAGCGCTGCCGCCCAGGCCGAGCGCGATGAAGCGGCAGCCCGCGTCGAGCGCGGCGCGGATCTGCTCGCCCGTTCCCAGCGAAGTGGTATGGAGCGGGTTGCGCCGCCCGAGAGGTACCAGCGGCAGCCCCGAGGCCGCCGCGATCTCCACGACCGCGCCGCGGTCCGGTAAAAGCCCCCAGGCCGCCTGAACGGGCCGTCCCAGCGGCCCCGTGAAGACTCCGCTCACCGTCCGCCCGCGCATGGCGCGCACGAAAGCCTCGACGGTGCCTTCGCCGCCGTCGGCGATGGGAAGGATCTTCAGATCCGCCCACGGACAGCCGCGCCGCACGCCGCGGGCCACGGCTTCCGAAGCCTCGAGGCCGCTGATGTTCCCCTTGAACGAATCCATGGCGATCAAAACTCTCATCGATTTCACCTCCCGGCCGGGAAAATTTGTCTGCGCCCATTTTAGCGTATCTGCCGGCGAAAAGGGAAGTTTGCGCAGACGTTTTCGGTCAAGAGCCTGACAAAAACTTGCATTTCAGAGTATAATTTTCGTGATCCTGCGTTTCCTTTCGCTGTTTCAGCGAAAATATCCTCAGATGAAGTCGAGGTGTGTGAAAAATGAACAAAGCGAAAAAGTTCGTCGCTTCGCTGGCCGTCTTCTGCCTGTCCGCCGGCGGCGCTTCGGCGATGACCCAGAGAGAATTCGTCGACCTGTGCCGCGACGGCAGCCCGGCCGAGATCACGCTGGCCCTTCGCGATGAAAAGCTGTCGCCCGCCAGGGCCGCCGGCGGCGTGACGCCTCTGATGGGAGCGGCTTCCGCCCGCGGCGCGGCCGCCTCGGTGGAAAAACTGCGGCTGCTGATCGACGCCGGCGCCAAGGTCAACGTGGCCGACGGCAACGGCATGACCCCGCTGATGTACGCCGCCCAGTTCGGCGACAGCCCCGCCGTGATCCGTTTCCTGCTTTCGGCCGGCGCCAGTCGCGAGGCCAAAGACCGCCGCGGCTGGACGCCGCTCGCCTTTGCCGCCGCCAAGAACAATTCCGTCGAAATGGTGAACGCCCTCGTCGACGCCGGAGCCGATATCGACGCCCGCGCCCGCGACGGCGCCACGCCGCTGCTGCTGGCCCTGCG
>NZ_ADFP01000117.1 GCF_000177335.1 Pyramidobacter piscolens W5455 | reverse complement strand
CCAACCGCAGCGGCCGCCCCAGCCCCACGAACGCGCAGACCGTGGCCGAGGACATCGGCTCCGCCGCGGCGATGATCCTCGACGCGGGCGAGTGCCGCGTCGGCGTCGAATCGACCGTGCTCGACGTCAGCGCCGCCGTGCCGGTGCTGCTGCGCCCCGGCGGCGTTTCTATGGAAGAGTTGCGGGAATTTCTCGGCGAAGTGGCGCTGCCCGTCGGCGTCAACGAACTGAAACGCTCGCCGGGCACCCGCTACCGCCATTACGCGCCCGCCGTGGAAGTACGCGTCTGGGAGCCGGGCGCGGCGTTCGCGTGGCCGGAACGGTTCACGTACATGGGCGTGGCGGCGTCGGAAAAACTCCCTGCGCGCCAGATCCATTTCGACGGCTTCGAAGCGTACGCCCACGGCCTCTTCTCGGCGCTGCGCGAGCTGGAAAAGGACGGTCTGCCCATCGTCGCCCAGTGGCCGCCGAGCGGCGGCATCGGCCGGGCGCTGCGCGACCGCATCTCCCGCGCCGCGGGGCTGGCCTGAGACGAAAAAAAACCCGGTGAAAAAAGTTTTTGGGGGCTTGTCAAAATCGAAAAGATCTGTATAATAACCACGTGTTCAGGAAACGCCCGGGTGGCGGAATTGGTAGACGCGCTAGATTCAGGTTCTAGTGGGCACTAGCCTGTGGGAGTTCGAGTCTCCCCTCGGGCACCATCTTTTTTTTCAAGATGGCAATGTCACCGATACGCGAGGGCTGCATCAAGCATTGCTTGGTGCAGCCTTTTTTTGTATTTTGCGCGGCTTTTTTCGCGGCGCGCCGCCCTTTTTGTAAACGGCGGCGAAGCCCGTGGGCGACGGATTAACCACTTAAATTCACTGAACGCTGAAAGTGGAGAAATCCGTGTCGAAATTTTCTTTCTAGTGAGACTTTTATTCTGGATGTGTGGAGGTTGAACACGCATGGCTGAGTTTGTTCCGGTGAGCAAGGGGCGTCAGCGTCTGATTTTCGGCAGCGGGCACGATGTAATCCCGCTTCCCGACATGGTGGAAGTTCAGCGCGAGTCTTACCGCAGTTTTTTCCAGGAAGGCGCAGCGCCGGAGGATCGCGAGTCCGTGGGCCTTCAGGAGCTTCTCGACGAAATTTCCCCGATCAGCAATTTCGACGGCAGTTTCCGTCTTGAGTTCCTGGGCTACGAGATCGACGAGCCTTCCATGTCGCAGGAGGAAGCGAAGCGCCGTGACTGCACGTGGCACCGTCCGATCAGGGCCAAGGTGCGCCTGCACAACGACCGCGCGCAGGAAGTGCGCGAGGAGGAAATCTACCTCGGCGACTTCCCCGTCATGACTCCGCGCGGCACCTTCATCATCAACGGCACCGAGCGCGTCGTCGTCAATCAGCTGGCCCGCAGCGCCGGCGTTTATTTCAAGTCCGAACCCGGCGCCTCGGGCGCGCAGAATTATTCGGCGAAGATCATCCCCGAGCGCGGTGCCTGGGTGGAGTTCGTCATGGCCGGCGATTCGCTGTCGGTCAATATCGACAGCCGCCGCAAGCTGCCCGCCACGCTGCTGCTCAAGGCCTTCGGCCTGGGCACGAACGAGGAGCTGCTCAAGGCGTTCGGCGGCGTTGTGGAAGATCTGGACATCGTCACGGAAGAAGCGGCCGGCCGCCTTCTGGCCGAGTCGGTCACCGATTCCCGCGGGCAGGTGCTGCTCCACGAGGGGACCCGGCTTGACAAGGACGGGCTCGAGCTGCTATGGGAGCAGGGACGCACGTCGCTCAAAGTGTGGAATGTAGCGCCGATCTTCGTCTCCGCGCTTGAAAAGGAGAACGCCAACAGCACCGACGAAGCGCTGCTGGAGATCCTGCGCCGCATGAGGCCGAACGAGCCCGTGCGCATCGAGGGCGCGCGCGAATACTTCGACGAACTGTTCCTCGACGTGCGCCGTTACACGCTGGGGCGCGTCGGGCGCTACAAGCTGAACCGCCGCCTCGGCCTGAGCCTGAAGAAAGACGAGTACCTGCTTACGCTCGACGATCTGGTCCGTATTGTCAAGGGGCTGGTCGCCCTGCGCGACACGGAGGAGCAGCGCGACGACATGACGTTCCCCGAGATCGGCGAGGAGCGTGTCGACGACATCGACCATCTCGGCAACCGCCGCGTCCGCTCCATCGGCGAACTGCTGCAGAGTCAGCTGCGCATCGGCATGCTGCGTCTCGAGCGCATCGCCAAGGAACGCATGACCACTGTGGCCGACCTCAGCAAGGCCATGGCCCGCGATTTGATCAACGTGCGTCCGCTGGCGGCCGCTCTGCGCGAGTTCTTCGGTTCGGGACAGCTGTCGCAGTTCATGGATCAGAACAATCCTCTTTCGGAGCTGACGCACCGCCGCCGCCTTTCGGCCCTGGGCCCCGGCGGTCTGAGCCGCGAGCGCGCCGGATTCGAAGCCCGCGACGTTCACTACACCCACTATGGCCGCATCTGTCCCATCGAGACGCCCGAAGGTCCGAACATCGGTCTGGTGACTTCGCTGGGTACCTACGCGCGCCTCAACGAGTACGGCTTCCTGATCACGCCGCGCCGCCCCGTCAAAAACGGCGTGGTCTCCACGAAGGCGGAAGACGTCGTCTATCTGTCCGCCGACGAGGAGGACAACTATTACGTCGGCCGCGCCAACACGCCCTTCGATCCGCAAACGGGGCGCCTGACGGAAGACGCCGTGTACGCCCGCTACAAGGGCGATATCGTCAAGATCGCTCCCGAACAGGTGGATTTCCTCGACGTATCTTCGAAGCAGGTCGTGTCGGCTTCCGCCGCGCTGATCCCGTTCCTCGAGCACGACGACGCCAATCGCGCTCTGATGGGTTCGAACATGCAGCGTCAGGCCGTGCCTCTGCTGCTGCCCAAAGCTCCTTTTGTCGGCACCGGCATCGAAGAGCGCGTGGCCCGCGATTCCGGCTGCTGCGTCTATTCTTCCTGCGACGGCTCCGTCACCTATGTCGATTCCGACCGCATCGAAGTGACCGACGACAACGGCGGCCGCCATGAATTCGAACTCGACAAGTTCCTGCGCTCCAATCAGGGGACCATCATTCACCAGCGTCCCACGGTCGACGTGGGTGACAGGGTAAAAACCGACGAATTGCTGGCCGACGGCCAATCCGTCGACGGCGGCGAGCTGGCGCTCGGGCGTAACGTGCTCATTGCCTTCGTGCCATGGGAAGGCTACAACTACGAGGACGCCATCCTGCTCAGCGAAAAGCTCGTCAAGGAAGACTATTTTTCTTCCATCCACATCGAAGAGTACGAGATCGATTCCCGCGACACCAAGCTTGGCCCCGAGGAGATCACCCGCGACATCCCCAATGTCGGCGAAGACGCGCTGCGCAATCTCGACGAGGACGGCGTGGTGCGCATCGGCGCCGAGGTCAACCCCGGCGACATCCTCGTCGGCAAGGTCACGCCCAAAGGCGAGGCCGACCACAGCCCCGAGGAAAAACTGCTGCGCGCCATTTTCGGCGAAAAAGCCGGCGAAGTGCGCGACACGTCGCTGCACCTGCCTCACGGCACGCGCGGCAAAGTCGTTTCCGTCAAGCGCCTCAACCACGTCGACAATCCCGAGTCGCTCAGCCCCGGCGTCAACGAGGTCATCAAGGTCTACGTGGCCCAGTGGCGCAAGATCACCGTCGGCGACAAGATGTCGGGACGCCACGGCAACAAGGGCGTCGTTTCCCGCGTCCTGCCCGTGGAGGACATGCCCTATCTGCCCGACGGCACGCCCGTCGACGTCTGTCTCAACCCTTTGGGCGTTCCCAGCCGCATGAACCTCGGCCAGGTGCTCGAAGTCATCCTCGGCTTCGTCGCCCTCAAGAACGGCTGGAACGTCGGCACCCCCGTGTTCGAGGGCGCCACGGAAGAGGAAATCTACAAGATGCTGCAAGAGATTTCCGACCGCGACCCCGACCTGCGCGGCAAACTGTCGTCGGGCGGCACGATCCGCCTGCGCGACGGGCGCACCGGCGACCTGATGGCCGAGCCCAGCACCGTTGGCGTCATGTACATGCTCAAACTGAACCACCTCGTCGACGACAAGCTGCACGCCCGTTCCGTCGGGCCGTACAGCCTGATCACGCAGCAGCCTCTGGGCGGAAAGGCCCAGTTCGGCGGCCAGCGCTTCGGCGAGATGGAAGTCTGGGCCCTGCAGGGCTACGGCGCCGCGCACGTGCTTCAGGAAATGCTCACCGTCAAGTCCGACGATATCCGCGGCCGACTCAAGACCTACGAAAAGATCATCAAGGGGCAGAACCTCACCAAGCCCGGCGTGCCCGAGAGCTTCAAAGTGCTCGTCAAGGAACTGGAAGGCCTGGGGCTGACCGTTTCCATCGATTACAGCGACGGCACTTCCGGCCCGCTCCCGATCGACGACGATGACGACGGCCCGCGCCGTCCCAGCGACATTGACAACATCACCGCCAGCGATATGATGTTCGCCGCCGCAGCGGACTTGCCCGCTCAGCCGGCGGAACGAAACGCTGCGGGATCCGGCGGTGAGGAGGAGTCCGAAGCGCTGCCGGATGCGGATGAAGCGAACGCCGGCGGCGAGGAAACGGCGGATCCCGAAGCGCGGGAAATGCCCAACCCGAACGAGTAAACGACAAAAAGAAAAGCGGGAGAGCGCTGTCGCTTTCTCTCCCGCTTCCGAACGTTTCCCGGTCTCGTATTCGTCTTTTCGTCATTTATTGGATAGAAATGGAGTGATTCTCCTTATGAATAAAGAAATCGTCGGAATCCGTCTGCGCCTGGCCACTCCCGACCAGATCCGGGAACTGTCCCATGGCGAAGTCAAAAAGCCCGAAACGATCAACTACCGCACGTTGCGTCCCGAACGCGACGGCCTTTTCTGCGAGCGCATCTTCGGGCCGACCAAAAGCTACGAGTGCGCCTGCGGCAAGTACAAGAAGAGCGGTCCCAAGTTCAAGGGCGTCGTCTGCGACCGCTGCGGCGTCGAAGTCACCGACAACCGCGTGCGCCGCGAGCGCATGGGACATATCGAACTGGCGGCTCCCGTCGTGCACATCTGGTATCTGCGCGGCATTCCCAGCCGTCTCAGCCTGCTGCTGGGCACGCCCACCAAAATGCTGGAGCGCGTGGTCTATTTCGCGCCGCTGCGCAAGCGCGAGGCGGCCTACAAGATCGTCATCGAGGGCAAACGTCCCGACTTGGCCGCCAAAGACGACGTGATCTCCGAATCGGAGATGCGCGTCCACGCTCATTACGACCCCAAATTCAAGGCCGAAGAGGCGTACCGCATCCTCTCCACGGACGACGTGCCGCTTGCCGCCGGCGACGTGATCAGCGCCAACCAGCTGGCCCGTTACCAGTCGGAATGGGGCGAAGACTCTTTCTCGGCGGAGCCGGCCTACACCATCCTCTCCCTCAACGGTGTCACCGCCGGCGATGTATCCGTGCTGACCGCCGCCGGACTGATCGCCGAGACGCGCGTCGACCACAAATGGACCATCGGCGACAACATTTCCGAATCAGATCTCGCAGCTCTGCGCGAAGACGGCAACACCGTCGAAGCCGAACGCCGCAAGACGGGCTCTCAGGACAGCTACGTCGTCACCTCGGTGACTCATCTGCCCTACAGCAAGGGACAGATTCTCTCCCAGTCGGAACACACCCTGTTCCAGGAAAAATATCCGCACCGTTTCACCTCGCAGCTTGAGAGCGTCGTCGTCGAGGATCCCTGTTACCTGGTCATCGACGAGGGCGAATCGCCGTTCTCCGAATCCGACATCATCATCGAGCGCGAACAGTACCTGTGCTCGGCTTACGATCCCAAGTTCAAGGCCGGCATCGGCGCCGAAGGCGTGCGCGAAAAGCTTTGCGCCATGAATCTGAACCATCTCGTCCAGGAACTGCGCGAGGAACTTTCCGAAACGACAGGACAGAAGCGCCGCAAGATCGTCAAGCGCCTTCAGGTGGTGGAGGACTTCCGCAAGGGCGACTGCGCGCCCCAGTCCATGGTGCTCGAAGTCTTGCCCGTTATCCCCCCCGACCTGCGCCCCATGGTCCAGCTCGACGGCGGCCGCTTCGCCACATCCGACCTCAACGATCTGTACCGCCGCGTCATCAACCGCAACAACCGCCTCAGCAAGCTGAAGGAACTCAAAGCCCCCGAGATCATCATCCGCAACGAGAAGCGCATGCTTCAGGAATCCGTCGACGCCTTGATCGATAACGGCCGCATGGGCAAGGCCGTGCTCGGCGCCGGCAACCGGCCGCTCAAGAGTCTTACCGACTTGCTGCGCGGCAAGAAGGGCCGTTTCCGCCAGAACCTGTTGGGTAAGCGCGTCGATTATTCCGGCCGTTCCGTTATCGCCATCGGCCCATTCCTGCGCCTGTACCAGTGCGGGCTGCCCAAGCAGATGGCGTTGGAGCTGTTCAAGCCGTTCGTCATCCAGAAGATGGTCGAGAAGGGGATCGCCACCAACGTCAAAAACGGCAAGCGCATGATCGAGCGCGGCAACGAAGAGATCTGGGGCATCCTCGAAGAGATCATCAAGGATCATCCCGTCATGCTCAACCGCGCCCCGACGCTGCACCGTCTGGGCATTCAGGCTTTCGAGCCGATCCTCATGGAAGGCAAGGCCATCCGCCTGCACCCCATGGCCTGCACGGCCTTCAATGCCGACTTCGACGGCGATCAGATGGCCGTCCACGTGCCGCTGTCCATCGAGGCCCAGACCGAGGCCCGCATGCTCATGCTGGCCGCCAACAACCTGCTCTCCCCCGCCAGCGGCAAGCCCATCGTCTCGCCCACCCAGGACATTCTGCTCGGCGTCTACTACATCACCAACATGGTCTCCGGCCTCAAGGGCGAGAACACTTATTACGACAGTCTCGACGACGTGATGACCGCTCTCGACCACGGTGCGGTGCACGTCAACACGCGCATCTATCTGCGCTGGGATCCCGAATGGAAGCCGCTTACCAAAAAAGGCATGGAGGACAGCGATTTTCTCGATCCCAAGACCCGCAAGTGGCTGATCACGTCGCCGGGGCGTGCCCTCTTCAACCTGCACCTCAATCCGCGCCTGCGTTTCGTCAATTTCCAGATGGGCAAGAAAGACCTCAGCGCCATGCTCGACAAGGCCTACGATTATCTCAGCCATATCGAGATGGTGGACACGCTCGACTCGATCAAGAACCTCGGCTATCATTGGGCTTGTCTCAGCGGCCTGAGCTTTCAGATGCAGGCTATCGTCATTCCGCCCGAGAAGCAGCAGCTCGTCAACGAGTCGCTGGATGTCGACGGACGTATCCGCGACCAATACGAGATGGGAATTCTCACCGAAGACGAATATCTGCGCCAGAAAGAAGAACTGTGGTCTGGCGCGGCCGGCAAGATCGGCGACTCCATCATGGATCACATGGCCGTTACCAATCCCATCCGCATGATGGTCGAGTCCGGTGCTCGAGGCAGCAGAGGACAGCTGGCGCAGATGGCCGGCATCCGCGGCCTGATGGCCGACCCGACGGGACGCATTATCGATTATCCGATTACCACGAACTTCCGTGAAGGCATGAACATGCTGGAGTACTTCATTTCCACCCACGGAGCCCGCAAGGGGTTGGCCGATACGGCCCTGCGCACGGCCAAGTCGGGATATCTGACCCGCCGTCTGGTCGACGTCGCCCAGGACATCATTGTCCTCGAAGAAGACTGCCACACCAGCAAGGGCATCAAGATCGAACCGATGAAGAGCGACGGCAAGGTCGTCATCCCGCTGAGCGAGCGCATTGCCGGGCGCACCAGCCTCGAAGACATCGATCATCCCGTCAGCGGCGAGCGCATTGTCAGCAAGAACGAACTGATCTCGCCGGACAAAGCCGTTGAAATCGAGAACATCCGCGAACACATCTGGGTCCGCAGCCCGCTGAGCTGCGAGTCGCCCTACGGCATCTGCCGGAAGTGCTATGGCGTCGATCTGTCCAGCCGCAAGATGGTCAACATCGGCGAAGCGGTCGGCGTCGTCGCGGCGCAGTCCATCGGCGAGCCCGGCACTCAGCTGACCATGCGCACGTTCCATACCGGCGGCGTGCGCATTTCCGGAGAGGACATCACCCAGGGTCTTCCTCGCATCGAACAACTTTTCGAGGCGCGTCGTCCCAAAAAAGTCTCCTATCTGGCAGGGCTCAACGGCAAGGTGGCCGAAGTGCGCGAGCTCGAGGGCAAGCGCAAGGTCATCATCGAAGGCACGCCCAACGACAGCGATGTCGTGCAAAAAGTTACCTATAGTATCCCCGCTTCTCAAAGCATTCTGGTGGAAGAGGGGGATGAAGTCAAATCGGATACCCTGATCACCGACGGCTACATCGACCCTCAGCAGCTGCTCGAGGTCGAGGGGCAGGAGGCCGTGCAGAAATACTTGGTGGACAGCATCCAGGAAGTTTACCGTTCGCAGGGCGTCTCCATCAACAACAAGCACATCGAGGTCATTCTGCGCAAAGTCGCTCCGATCAACCGCCTGCGCGTCATCGACGAAGGCGACACTTCGCTGGTGGCGGGCGATCTGGTCTGGGCTTCCGACGTGCAGAAAGAGATCGACGAGCTGACGGCGGAGAACGAGCGCAATCTTGAAGAGGCCGTGAAAGCGCTCTCCGGCAAGATTTTCCTCGGGCAGGAAGGCGTCCATCCCACGCCGGAGATCACGAGCCGCCAGAAGACCGTCATCGACCGTCCGTTGGTCGAAGAGCTTCTCAAAGCCGGCACGCCCATGACCAAGCTCCATCTGCTTGACGGCGACTGTCCGTTGGACGTCATTGTCGGCGAAGCTTCATTCCGCGCGCGCTTAAAGGGATTCCAGCCTGTAGAACCCATCACCTGCGCCGACGGCACGGTGATTCCCAACTCTTGCGAGCTGACGTTGCAGGACTTGACTCGCATCACGGCCACACCTTCGGAACCCCATTTCTATCGTGACGTGGAAACTCTGCGCAAACTCACTGACGCGGCCTATTTGGCCAAAGATGTTTCGATAGGCGGCAAGGTGATCGCCAGAACCAATGACTTAGTCAGCGGCGAGCTGGTGCAGAAGCTCAGCGGCAATCCTGTCAGAAGCATCCGCATCTGGAAGAACGTCCAGCACATCGACGTCATAGATTATCTTCAGGAACGCCTGATCAGCACTCATTGGGGCAAACTTTTGAGCGCCGCTTTCGACGCCGAAGGCAACCCCGTGCCCAACATGCCCAGGATCGTCGACGCATCGGTGATTCGGGCCATCCTGCAGAGCAAGATCAAGACTCTGGCATTGCACGACAGCGACAGGCCCATTCATCTCGACGAGTATCTGGCCCAAGCGCTCATTAACGCCGTTGTCGGCAAAGTCACTCTGGACGTCGTCGATCTTGGCGAGGGCAAGGGCAGTATTCCCGCCGGCGTTACGCTCACGGAAGAGCACGCTGCGCGCATCATTGCCGGTCGCGTGCCGAAGTTGAGTCTGCGCCCAGCCTCGCCGCAGAGCGAAGAGGTGGCGCTGATCTCGCGCGTGTCCTATGTGCGCAAGTTGCGCGTCCCGCCTCTGTGCAAAAAGTTCATTCACGGCATCACCAAGGCGGCTCTCGCCACGGAGAGCTTCCTGAGCGCCGCATCCTTCCAGCAGACCGCCCAGATTCTTGCCGGCGCGGCTGTGCGCAGTCAGGTCGATCATCTGATGGGACTCAAGGAGAACGTCATCATCGGTCACCTGATTCCTGCCGGGACGGGGATCGAACGCTTTCAGAGTCTTAAGGTTTCCAGCAGGTTCGTACCCGCCGCAGAAGCGGAGAACGCCGATGACGCTTCGGAAAAACAGCTGTCTGAAGGCGCTGAAGTTCCGGCGGACGAGTGAGAATTTAAAAAAATCAAATCCGTAAGTTTAAAACACTGAAGGAATTGGTTGAAATGCTCGATGCGGGGCGTGCTAAAAGCTTGACATTAGCGCGCCCCGTTGCTATTATCTCTTGGTGTCTTTCGTGCGAGGGTGAACTGTGTCCTTTTATCGGGAACCGCGATGATTCCAAGGATGCGCGCTCTTTCCCTCGGGAAAGGTGAACGTCTGGGACCATTTTGGTTTAATCTGCCGTGGATCAAGCCCCAAGGCTTGAGTAAACGAATGCTCTCGAGAGAGGCTGGTTTTCTTCCCCGCGCGGAACTTATCCAGACAACCCCGGACCGGTGTACATCATACGGAAGACAGCCGGAGAAGTTGTTCTTCGGCGAAGTCCAATAGAATTTTTTCGGAAGAAGGAGGAAATAGCGTGCCAACAATCAATCAGCTCGTGCGTAAGGGACGCGTCGCTGCGACCTACAAGTCGGCGTCTCCCGCGCTGCAGAACTCGCCCGTTCGCCGCGGCGTCTGCACCCGTGTCTACACCGTGACTCCCAAGAAGCCCAACTCGGCTCTTCGTAAGGTGGCCCGTGTCCGTTTGACCAACGGCATTGAAGTTACGTCCTACATCCCCGGCGTCGGACACAATCTGCAGGAGCACTCGGTGGTCCTCGTGCGCGGCGGTCGTGTTAAAGATCTTCCCGGCGTCCGCTACCACATTGTCCGCGGAGCTCTCGACTGCGGTGGCGTTGCCGATCGCAAGCGCAGCCGCTCCAAGTACGGCGCTCGCCGCCCCAAGTAAGTATTTAAGGAGGAAATTTCATGCCGCGTAAAGGGCATATCAAAAAACGTGAAACCATCGCTGATGCGACCTATAACAGCGTTGTCGTCACGAAGTTCATCAATACTCTGATGCTTGACGGCAAGAAGAGCACGGCGGAGGGCATTATGTACGGAGCTCTCGAAAAAGCCGCCGAGAAGCTGAAAGTTGAGCCTATGGCTCTGTTCGAGAAGGCTATGGAAAACGTCAAGCCCGCGGTCGAGGTCCGTTCCCGCCGCGTCGGCGGCGCGACCTATCAGGTCCCCGTCGAAGTCGCGCCTGCGCGTGCGCAGGCGTTGGCCATCCGCTGGATCATTTCCTATGCGCGCAGCAAAAAAGGCATGCCTATGGCGGAGCGTCTTGCCCGCGAACTGATGGACGCCTACAACAATGAAGGCAGCTCCGTCAAAAAGCGCGAAGACACTCACAAGATGGCTGAGGCCAACAGAGCCTTCGCTCATTACCGTTGGTAGTCAGCTTCTGGTGATGTTCCATGCTGACTAAAGATCTGACGAAAATCCGCAACATTGGCATTGCCGCCCATATCGACGCCGGAAAGACCACGACCACGGAACGTATTCTGTTCTACACGGGCGTGAATTACAAGATCGGCGAAACTCACGACGGCACCGCGACCATGGACTGGATGGCCCAGGAGCGCGAACGCGGGATCACCATCACTTCCGCCGCTATTACCTGCCAGTGGAAGGATTGTTTTATCAATATTATTGACACTCCCGGCCACGTGGATTTTACGGTTGAGGTGGAGCGTTCTTTGCGCGTCCTCGATGGCGCTGTTTCCGTCTTCTGTGCGGTCGGCGGCGTTGAGCCTCAATCGGAAACGGTCTGGCGTCAGGCTGATAAGTACAAGGTCCCTCGCATCGCGTTCATCAACAAGATGGATCGTGTCGGCGCGAACTTTTTTGGCGTTGTGAGCCAGATTCATGATCGTCTCGGCGCCCGCGCCGTTCCCGTGGTTCTGCCTATCGGCGCGGAGGATTCGTTCCAGGGCGTCGTCGATCTTCTTCAGATGAAGGAGCTCGTTTATGTCGACGAGTCGGGCGCGCATCCTGAGCTTCGCGACATCCCCGCCGATATGCTCGACGACGCGAAAATGTATCGCGAGAACCTGATCGAGCAGCTGGGCGACGTCGACGACGAGATCATGAACATGTATCTCGAAGGACAAGAGCCGACGGTCGAACAGCTGAAGGCGGCTATCCGCCGTCAGACGATCGCGCTCAAGTTCGTGCCCTGCTTTTGCGGCAGCGCTTTCAAGAACAAGGGCATTCAGCCCGTACTTGATGCGGTTATCGATTATCTGCCCAGCCCTGTTGACATCCCCGCAGTCGAGGGAACTTCCCCTGATGACGAGACCAAGGTGATTGAGCGCCATCCTAGAATGGACGAGCCGCTTTCGGCTTTGGCCTTTAAGGTTGCTGTTGACCCCTTTGTCGGGCGTCTGACGTTTTGTCGTATTTACTCCGGCACGCTTCATACCGGTGATACTCTTTACAACCCTGCAAGCCGCAAGCGCGAACGTATTGGCCGCATCCTTCTGATGCATTCCAATAAACGCATTGACATCGACGACGCCAGCGCCGGTATGATCGTGGCCCTGCCAAGCCTCAAGAACACCCGTACAGGCGATACGCTCTGCGATGAGAACAATCCCGTGGTTCTTGAGAGCCTGACGTTCCCCGCCCCTGTCATCACTCTGGCGGTCGAACCCGCGACGACCGAGGACAAGACCAAGCTGGCCAAGGGGTTGATCGCTCTGTCTGACGAGGATCCGACCTTCGTTGTCAAGGATAATGAAGAGACGGGGCAGACGACGATTTCCGGCATGGGCGAACTTCACCTTGACATTATCGTCGATCGCCTGCGCCGTGAATTTGGCGTTCACGTGAACGTTGGCCGTCCTCAGGTTGCTTACCGTGAGGCCATCCAGAACCGCGTCGAAAAGGTTCAAGGCAAGTTCGTCCGTCAGAGCGGCGGTCACGGACAGTACGGTGATTGCGTCATCAACATGGAGCCTTTGCCTGACGGACAGGAAGGCTTTGTGTTTGAGGACGATATCGTCGGCGGCGTCATTCCTCGCGAGTTCATCCCCGCCTGTCAGAAGGGTTTCGAAGAAGCCATGGGCAGCGGTGTGCTGGGCGGGTTCCCCGTCATTGGCGTGAAGGTTGAGTTAGTGTACGGAAGCTATCACGAAGTCGACTCTTCGGAAATGGCCTTCAAGATCGCGGCTTCGATGGCTTTCAAGGAGGCCATGAGAAAGGCCAGTCCTACGCTGATGGAGCCAATTATGTCCGTCGAAGTCGTGACCCCGGAAGATTACGTGGGCGACGTTATGGGGGATCTTTCGTCTCGCCGTGGCCGTGTCGACGGTATGGAAATGAGAGCGAATGCCCGTGCCATCAAAGCTTATGTGCCCCTTGGCGAGATGTTCGGTTACGCCACCGATTTGAGAAGCAAAACTTCGGGGCGCGCCAACTACACTATGCAGTTCGACCATTATGAGCCGGTCCCCAAGAATGTTGCCGAGGCGATCTTGAACCCCAGCGGCGCTGAGTCCGCTGGCAAGAAGTAAATTTCTAGGAAAAACTAGGGAGGAAAAA
>NZ_ADFP01000116.1 GCF_000177335.1 Pyramidobacter piscolens W5455 | reverse complement strand
TAGTAGTATNTTTTTTCGTGCTTCTGTTTTCGCCGCTTTAGTGCTGGCTGACGATCTCCTTGACTTTCATCAGCTGGCTGGTGGTCGAGCGGGCCTGTTCGTCCAGCTTCATCGAGATGTATTTGATCGTCTCGGCGTAGTTGGGGATCATGACATGCTCGAGGGCGTTGACGCGACGGCGGGTGCGCTCGATTTCGGTCGACATCAGAGCGACGGCCTTTTCGTCGGCGGCGAGCTGGAGCAGCCCGGGAATGACTTTGGAAAAGTCTTCGAGGGCCACGTCGAGACTGGCCGGCGTGGTCGCCATGCCATAGTTGAAGGTGCTGCCCTCCTGATGGACTTCGTACTCGGGCACGATGACGCTCATGACGTTGCGCGTGGCGACGTCGAGGGTGCAGGTGCTGCCGGAGATCATCAGAGCCTGTTCGAGCATGGCCGGCAAGGTCTGGGCGCGGGCCATGAGGAAGCTGCGGTAGCACGAGATGAGCTCGCTCTCGACTTTCTCGCGGGCGGCTTTGACCGCGCGGGCTTTTTCGAGGAAGGCTTTGATCAGGGCGTCCTGTTTGTCCTTGAGCAGCTTATGGCCGCGCTGGGCGACGGCGAGACGTTTCTTGAGCCGCGAAAGCTCCATTCGGTTGGGGTTCACGTTCACGCGTGCCATTGCGATCCCCCTCCCCTACGCCTTTTCCTCTGAGTTTTCTTTTTCCTTCAGCGGCATCAGGTATTTCTGGATGTACTTGTCCTTGACGCGTTTCAGTTCCTTAACGGGAACCATGTTCAGGAGTTTCCAGCCCAGCCCGAGGGTCGTCTCGACGGCGCGGTTCTCGTATTCGCCCTGACGGACGTACTCGTCCTCGAAGCGCGAAGCGAACGTGGCGAACGCCTTGTCGTCGTCGCTCAGGGCGCCTTCGCCGAGGATGACGGCCAGTTCCTTGGCTTCCTTGCCGCGGGCGTAGGCGGCGAAGAGCTGGTTCATCAAGTCGGCGTGATCCTCGCGGGTCTTGCCTTCGCCGATGCCCTTGTCCTTCAGTCGCGACAGCGAGGGCATCACGTCCACGGGCGGATAGATGCCGGTGCGGTGCAGGTTGCGGCTGAGGATGATCTGCCCCTCGGTGATGTAGCCGGTGAGGTCGGGGATGGGGTGGGTCTTGTCGTCTTCGGGCATGGTGAGGATGGGCACCTGGGTGATGGAGCCGGTGCTGCCCTTGACGCGGCCGGCGCGCTCGTACATGGTGGCGAGGTCGGTATAGAGGTAGCCGGGATAGCCGCGGCGGCCGGGAACTTCCTTGCGGGCGGCGGAGATCTCGCGCAGGGCCTCGCAGTAGTTCGTCAAGTCGGTGAGAATGACCAGCACGTGCATGTTCTTCTCGAACGCCAGATACTCGGCGGCGGTCAGCGCCAGCTTGGGCGTGTAGATGCGCTCGACGGCGGGGTCGTTGGCGAGGTTAATGTACATGACGGTGCGGTCGAGGGCGCCGGTCTTGCGGAAGTCTTCCATGAAGAAAGCGGCTTCCTCGAAGGTAATTCCCATGGCGGCGAAAACAACGGCGAACTTTTCGCTGCCGCCGCCGATGACGTTGGCCTGGCGGGCCAGCTGGGCGGCCATGCGGTTGTGCGGCAGTCCAGAAGCGGAGAAAATGGGCAGCTTCTGGCCGCGGACCATGGGGTTCATGCCGTCGATGGTGCTGATGCCGGTCTGGATGAACTCGTCGGGATAGTCGCGCGAGTAGGGATTCATGGCCAGTCCGTTCACGTCGATGTTTTTCTCGGCGATGATGGGCGCGCCGCCGTCGATGGGATCGCCGCGGCCGTTGAAGACGCGGCCGAGCATGTCTTCGGAGACGGGCAGTTCCAGCGATTTGCCGAGGAAGGTGACGGAAGCCGTGTCGACGTCGAGGCCGTCGGTGCCCTCGAAAACCTGCACGACGGCGCGGCCGGAATCGGTCTCCAGCACTTTGCCGCGGCGGCGGGAGCCGTCGGGCAGCGCGACTTCGACCAGAGAATCGTAGGGAACTTCCTTGACGCTCTCGACGACCAGAAGGGGGCCCGCAAGGCTGCTTACGGTTCTGTATTCAACTGGCAGGTTCATTATTTATCGCCTCCTGACGCGAGAAGCTGGGCAATTTCGTCTCTCATTTCGCCTTCGAGCGCGTCGATCTTTTCGAGTTCCTGCTCGCCGACCAGCCCCATGCGGGCGATCTTCTCGCGCACGGGCAGGTTGAACAGCTTGTTCATCTCGGCGCCGCTCTGCAGGGCTTCCAGTCCGGCGTGATGGAACTTGAGGATCGTCGAAAGCATTTTGAACTGTTTTTCCATGGACGTGTACGTGTCCACGTCGTTGAAGGCGTTCTGGTGCAGGAAGTCTTCGCGCAGCGACTTGGCCGTTTCCATGGTCATGCGCTCGTTGCGCGAAAGGGCGTCCATGCCGACCAGCTGCACGATTTCCTTCAGCGAGGACTCTTCTTCGAGCAGAGTCATGGCTTCGACGCGCGCGGGCGTCCACTCGGCGTCGAACTTGGCGTCCCAGTACTCGTCGAGCTTGTTGGTGTAGAGCGAGTAGCTGTTCAGCCAGTTGATGGCCGGGAAGTGGCGCTGATAAGCCAGATTGGAGTCCAGTCCCCAGAAGACCTTGGTCACGCGCAGCGTGTTCTGCGTGACAGGTTCGGAAAGGTCGCCGCCGGGAGGCGAAACGGCCCCGATGACGGAAACCGAGCCCTCGCGGCCGTCGCCGCCGAGACAAATGGCACGGCCGGCGCGCTCGTAGAACGAAGCGAGGCGCGTGCCCAGATAGGCGGGATAGCCTTCTTCGCCGGGCATTTCTTCCAGACGGCCGGACATCTCGCGCAGAGCTTCGGCCCAGCGGCTGGTGGAGTCGGCCATCAGCGCCACGGAATAACCCATGTCGCGATAGTACTCGGCGATGGAAATCCCCGTGTAAACGCTGGCTTCGCGGGCCGCGACCGGCATGTTTGACGTGTTCGCGATCAGCACGGTGCGCTTCATCAGCGGCTGGCCGGAACGGGGATCCTTCAGCTCGGGGAACTCGCGCAGAACGTCGGTCATCTCATTGCCGCGCTCGCCGCAGCCGATATAGACGACGATCTGAGCTTCGGCCCACTTGGCGAGCTGGTGCTGGATGACCGTCTTGCCCGATCCGAACGGGCCGGGGACGCAGGCCGTGCCTCCCATGGCGATGGGGAAGAACGTGTCGACGACGCGCTGGCCGGTCGTCAGCGGCGTGACGGGCGGCAGCTTGCGGGCAACGGGGCGGCCGCGGCGCACGGGCCAGCGGCGCAGCATGGAAACGCCGTGTTTCTCCTTGCCGTCGTCGATCACGGCGATCACGGCGTCAACGTTGAACTCGCCAGACTCGACGGAAACGACCTTGCCCTTGATTCCATTGGGAACCATGATGCGGTGCTCCACAAGCACGGTTTCCTGGACGACGCCGAGGATGTCGCCCTCGCTCACTTCGTCGCCGACGGAAACTTTCGGCTCGAACTGCCAGAGTTTCTCGTGATCGAGCGCGGAAACGCTGATGCCTCTGGCGATGAAGACGCTCTTGGACGCTTCTTCGATCGCCTTCAGAGGACGCTGAATGCCGTCATAAAACTGTTCGATAAGACCGGGACCGAGTTCAACGCTCAGGGGTTCGCCGGTGCCCACGACGGGCTCGCCGGGACGGAGACCGGATGTCTCCTCGTAGACCTGGATCGAGGCGAGATCACCGTTGAGTTCGATGATTTCTCCGACCAGGCCGATGTCGCCGACACGCGCCACTTCGTACATGCTCGCGCCGGTCATCCCCTTCGCGACGACCAGAGGTCCGGATATACGTTCGATCGTGCCCTTTACACTTTTATCCGTGGCCAAAACAATCGCCTCCAGGTGAATTCACTATTTCTCTGAGAAAATATCCATGCCGACCGCCCGCTCGACGCTGCTGCGCACCGCGCTCAGCCCCACGCCGATGGATCCGCGGATCCCGGGGATGGGAATGATGCTGGCCGCGTATTCCTGAACGAGCCGGTCGATCAAAGAAGCCTGAGCGACGAACTGCCGCTCTTCGACGAAAATCACGCCGTAGTCTTCACGGGCCAGACGGTTCACGGTTTCGGCAATTTCTTCGTCGTTCTCGACGGGAAAGGGGCGCACGCCGACGGCCTGAAAGGGAAGTACGGTATCGTAGCTTCCTACGGCCGCCATTTTTTTTCTGCCAGCGTCAGCGGACATTGCGCAACAACCCCCTTATGGCGTCCTTCTCGACTCCGTTGGCGACGGAAACGAGCACCACCCGCAAGTTTTTGGCTTCGATCTCTTTGGTCCAGAGGTAACGGACCACGTTGCCCGGCTCGAACGCGCCGAAACGGCTCTCGGCGATCACGCCGGTGATGAAATTGTCCAGCTCCTTCTCGTACTGCACGAGAAGGCTGTTGAAGCTCTCTCCTTCCGAGAAGGGGGCCAGCAGCGCGCCGATGTCGGCGAAAGCCAACAGACGCCCCCAGTTTTCCACCGGCTCGGTCACGAGCGGCGTCAGCCGGTTGATCGGAAGCGAACCGCCTTCGTGAAGGAAAGAAGCGGCCGTTCCGTGATCCATGTCGATGCGCGAAAGGCGCAGGAGCGTTTTCAGATTCTCGCCGTCGATGCGGGCGCGAACCCATTTTTCCACCTGCTCCATACCCAGCTTGGCGGAAAGCTCCCGCAGCGCTTTGAAATACACGCCGTCGAGGATCTTCTCCGCCGCAAGGGCGTTGTGCGTCTGCTCCCAGACTGCGAGGGCCTCGGGGATCGCTTGGTTGAATCCGTACGGAAGCTCCCAGTACTCCTCTCCTTCGATGGCCAGGATCAGCCGGTCCGTGTCGATGGTACCGAGAGAAGTGAGCAGGTCGAGACGGCGTTTTTCTCCCTGAGCCGTCAGGAACTGGCTTTTCAGCAGCGTCTTGACGTTATGCACGTCGTAGACCAGGCGCAGCAGACCGACCAGCTCCCCGTCGGGAACAAACGTCTCGATTTCCGTATAACTGTGATGAAGTTCCGCCTCGATCGCCCGGTCGAATTCCAGCGGCGATTTGAGCTCCATCAGCCAGGCCGAATAGGGAGTTTCCCCGAGAACTTTTAAAGCCGCCTCCAGCGTATCGCAGTCGATCATCCGCTGGAGGACAGACTCATCAAGCAGACGGTTCTCAAGCGCCCTCAGACGCGCTACAGCGTAACCATACCGCTCCTTCGGGGCCATGATCACACCACCTTACTCCGCGTCAAACAGTCGTTTGACGACGTCGGACTCCAGTTCGTCCTTGAGCCAGTGGATCAGGGTTTCCAGCGAGCAGTTCGTGCTGATTCTGCCTTTGCGAAGGATAAAGCCGCCCTTGATGTCCGTTTTTTCGGCGGAAAGCGTCAGCTTTCTGCCCCGGGAGGCGTTGTACTTATCGAGCCAGGCCTGATCGATACGTTTCTCGCCGGCGGCCGCCAGCAGTTCCTCGTCGCCGCTGCTGACCGCCTGATCGAGAAGCTTTTCCATGAACGCGAGATATTTGTCGCCGGCCAATTTGCAGAGGCGCGCCAGCGCGCCGTCGAAACTGCGGCCGATCAGCTCCTGCTTGGCGCCGAGACGCAGTTTTTTCACGTCCAGATTCGCGATGATCTGGGCGCGGCGGCGTACTTCGGGAGCTTCGGCAGCATACAGGCCGTCGTAATATTTCTTGCTTTTGGAAATTTCGGCGTCGGCGTCCGCGTTCAGGACGTCGGCCTGCTTTCGGGCCTCGTCGAGCAGTTTCGCGGCTTCATTGGCCGCGTCCTGTTCGATTTTTTTCCTGATGTCAGCGAGTGCCATGGTCCGGACCAGGCTTACAGGCTGATGCCGTTCATCAGAAGAATGCTGACGAGGAGGGCAAGCACCGCGTACGTCTCGACCATGGCCGGGAGGATAACGGCCTTACCGGCTTCGCCGGGCTGCTTGGCGATCATCTGAATGCAGGCGGCCGAAGTTTTACCCTGCGAAATGGCGGAGATCCATCCGCCCAAAGCGATAGGCAGGCAGGCGAACATGACGGCCAGACCGTGCACCCAGTCGCAGGGAACGGCCGAACCGCCGACCAGGCCGACCTTCAGCATGGCAAAGAAGGCGATCAGCAGGCCGTAAATGCCCTGCGTTCCGGGCAGCGCCTGCAGCATCAGGACAAGACCGAACTTGCCGGGGTCCTCGGTCATCACGCCCGCGCCGACTTCGCCGGCGATACCGACGCCAATAGCCGAACCGATGCCCGCCATACCGGCGGCCAGAGCCGCACCAAGCACAACAAAAGCGATACCAAGATAATCCATAAAACGACACTCCCCTCAAAGTTTGGGTAATTTTCAACCGGCGCCGGAGCTAAGCTTCCTTGCGGCCAGTCACGTTGACATAGTTCGATCTGTAGCAGAAGGGATCGAACGCCGTCCCGCCGCTGCTGTAAAACTTGCCGAAGAATTCCACGTATTGCAGTCGCAGCGGGTGGACGAACGCTCCCAGGATGTTGATCACCATGCTGAAAACATGTCCGCCGAAGAAGATCAGCAGCGCCAGGATCCAGCCCACGTAAGCGGTGCCGCCGCAGAGCTTGGACATCAGGTTGATGATCATCGCCACAGCGCCGCCGACCAGCCCAAGCGCGAGCAGACGGCTGTAGCTGAGCACGTCGCCCAGATAGCTGGTGACGTTGTACAGGCTCAGCACGCCGGAAACGAACTTGCCGACCAAGCCTTTCTTCTCGCGTCCCTGCGTCAAAATCAAAACCACAGCGCCGGCAATCGCCATATTTTTACCCAACGGCTCTACTCCGGGCGCCGCAAAGGCGCCGACGCCGAAGATCAACAGCCCCGTCAGGAGCAGCAGCCAGCCGCCCTGATCGGCGCAGGCGGCGAACCAGCGGCGTTTTTTGACATTGGCGTAAGCGGCAAGCAGGATACCGTAATAGATGTGGACGATGCCGAGCGCCAGCGAAATGCCCAGCAACAGCATGGGGTCCTTCATGGGTTCGAGCAGCGTCGCCAGATTCTTCACCGGCCGCAGGAAGCCCAGGAATGGGAAGGCGTCGATCATGTCGCCCATCCAGCTGCCTGTGATGGCGCCATAAATGACCGTGGCAATACCGCAATACTTCACGAGGATCAGGGCCCGCTTGATGCCTTCGGGCATTTTCCGGTACTTTTTGAGGAAGTACACGGCGATGGCCGTGATCACGATGCCGTAGCCCGCGTCGGCGTAGCACATGCCGAAAAACAGCAGGAAAAACGGCATCATCGGGAACGACGGATCGACCGAACCGTACACGGGCGCGCCGTACAGCATGGTCAGCATCTCGAACGGTTTCGCGCAGTTCCTGTTCTCCAGCACGATGGGGGGATCGTCGTCCTCCGCCGGATCCGAAAGCTGCAGATCGATGTCCTTTTCGTACGGGACGAGGATTTGTTTGAGTTCCGCGGCTTTGCTGTCGGGGACCCAGCCCCGCAGCAGGACGACCTGTTCGGTGCGCTCGCTTTCGTCCTCGGCGTCCTGGCGCGTTTTCATGATCGTCAAGTAATCGCCGAGGCGGCGGATCTCGTCCATATGAGCGTCGGTAAAAGTCTGAAGCCAATTGACGAAATACTTCTCTTCCTGCCCGAGAGCGGCCAGTTTGTCCGAGAGTTTTTTCTGCTCTTCGGCGACGGTTCCCGTCAGGGAAGAAGGCAGATCAATCTTCGTGACGCTGTGTTTCAGGCAAAGCTCCGAAAGTTTGTCCTCGAACGCGCGCAGGTAGAACACGCTGCCCCAGGCGGGATCGCGGCTTCCCTTGGGAGGGAGCCAGACACGACACTCCGCGTCGGCGCCCAAAGTTTCCTCCACCGCGTTTTTCCATTCCTGCAAATTTTCGGCGCGCCCCGTACCCAAAAACCCGGCCACCATCTGGCTGCCTTCCGTAATCATGGAGAGGGGCGGTTCAAAATTGCCCAGCCCCGACAAAGTCTGCTGCAAACTTTTGATCTGCTGCATGTCGGAGCGCAGCTCCGTCAGACGGCGTTCGCGCTTGCGGGCTTCCGCCGCCAGATTGCCGGCGTCGACTTTGTCGGCCAATGCGGCCAGCTTTTCCACGCTGACGTCGTCGCGTTCGCCCAGCATACGTCCCAACGTCCCGACAGGATCTTTATAGTAAGGCGCAAGGTAGCGGGTGAGATAATTCACGTCGTTCAGAGCGGGCGCGTAATCCCGGCCGCTTCGCGCCGGATGGGCGGAAGGCTCCTCTGCGGAGCTCCTCGCCGCAGCGGAAATCTCAGTGATCCCCCGCTCCTGAAGCACCGACAGAACCTCTTCGACGGCCGTCCGGTGCACGTACAGTTCGATCTTTTTAACGCGAGCAACGGCCATATTGAGACACCACCTCTTCGGCTAACCATTGAGCCGTTTTCTTTACCGCATCTTCGTGAGACTCGACAAACTGTCGAGCTTCGGTCTTGCCCTGTTCCACCGCCTGAGCGGCCGTTTCGGCCGCTTCCGCTTCCACCTGAGCGAGGCGGGAACGATACTCGCGGAAATGAGCCTGTTTGGCTTCTTTTACACGAAGGGCCGCTGAGTTGCGAGTCCTGATAACCAGATCCTGCGCTTCCGCTTTGGCGTCGGCCACTTTTTGGGCCGCCGCCGCTTCGACGCTCCTGATCTCGTCGGTCAGATTGGTAGACATGCGTTCACCTCCTTTGTTTTTCAGTCGCAAAACACTGCAAAATATCGCAGTCATTGCCGAAATTAAATGGGCCGTCGTGCCCCATAAAGCACTGCGGTCTGCCGGAAAAACGGTATCGCCGTTGCGTTCCCGCAGGACACGGCAAGATACAGGGGCCTCGCGGTACATTCTCGCAGGCCCAAGTTCTTATAATTTTAGATTTTTACGCATGATGTGTCAATAATCACAAATTTAGAATTGAGCGGTTTTCATATTCAATTTTCATGGAAAAAGCCGGAGCTTTATAACCTTTGAGTAATAAGCAATGATTTGCTCAATTAGTTCATTTACCAATAACATAGATCTCAAAAACACAGATCATCATCCAAAACGAAATTTCATGTTTTTACGGCCGCCACACGGCAGACGCGCGCAAAAGAGCGGCGACCTTTTTTAAAAGGTCGCCGCTCTTTTGCGCGTTCCAGTGGTTCCGTCAAAATTGGAGCGGGTGACGAGGCTCGAACTCGCGACCCTCAGCTTGGGAAGCTGATGCTCTACCAACTGAGCTACACCCGCAAAACGTGGCTATTATACGCTAAAGCGCCGACGTTCGCAAGATGGCGAGCCCGACCAGTTTTTCCGCAGGGGACCGCGCCCCACTCCCGGGCATCAGGCGATGTGAAAAGCTTCCACGACCTTCACGAGGTTGTCGCGGATCTTGATGTGCTGCGGGCAGACCTGCTCGCAGCTGCCGCACTGGACGCATTCGTTGGCGCGGGATTTGCCGTGACGCTCCACGAGCCATTTCTCCTGGCCTTCGGCGTAGTTGTAGTTGCCGTAAATGTTCAGCAAGTTCAGCGCCGTGAAGGAACCGGAAATGCCGATGTTCTGCGGGCACACTTCCGCGCAGTAATTGCAGCTCGTGCAGGGGATCATCGGCAAGGCGTCCAGCGTTTCCCGGGCTTTGGCGACGACGCGCCGCTCGGCTTCCGTCAGCGGATTGAAATCCGTCATGTAGGAAATGTTGTCCTTCATCTGCTCCACGTTGCTCATGCCGGACAGCACGGCGATCACTCCGTCCAGGCTGGCGGCGAAGCGGATGGCCCACGAAGCGCAGGAAGCTTGGGCGTCGGCGCTTTTGAGCACGCGCTCGACGGCTTTCGGCGGGCTGGCCAAAAGGCCGCCCTTGACGGGCTCCATGATGACGACGGGCTTCCCGTGTTTTCTGGCCGTCTCGTAACAGGCCCGCGATTGAATGCGCGGATTTTCCCAATCGGCGTAGTTGATCTGCAGCTGCACGAATTCCGCTTCGGGATGGGCTTGCAAAATGGCGTCCAGCTCCTCCGGCGTGGAATGGAAGGAGAAGCCGGCGTGCCTGATTTTTCCTTCCACTTTCTTCTCCTGCACGAAGTTCCACATCTCGAAGTCGTCGAAGAAATGGGTTCTGCCCTCGCCGAGGTTGTGGAGCAGATAGAAATCGAAATAACCGGCGCCGGTCTGTTTCAGCGACGTCTCGAACTGGCCGACGGCGTCTTCCCGGCTCTGGCAGTTGATCCAGGCGGCGTTTTTCGTGGCGAGCGTGAACTTTTCGCGCGGATAGCGTTCGACGAGCGCCTGACGGATCGCGTCTTCCGAGCCGGGATAGGCCCAGGCCGTGTCGAAATACGTAAAGCCGCCCGCCATAAAGAGATCCACCATCTTTTTTACCTGTTCGATGTCGATCGCTTCGCCGTTTTTCGGCAGCCGCATCAGTCCGAATCCAAGTTTTTTCGCGCTCAGTTCGATCTCCGACATGTTGCCCCCTCCTTGTCGATCTTGTTTCCCTTCATTTTGGACTCCCCCGCCAATCCCAATGGGCCGCTTGGTCTCCCCTTGGCCATGCCATAAAACGCCCGCAGGACGAGCGCCTCGCAGCGCTTTTTTCAAACAGAGAAACTCGTTCTGTTTATATTATTCTACTCTCTTCCCCTTCAAGAAGAAACCTCAAGTACACTCTCATCGTTTTTCATTGAAATTTGAAGACAGCCATTTTCGGCGACCAGCGGCGAAAAAGAAAAGCCGGCACGATCCTCATCTTAACTTTTCAGATGACTTTCGTGCCGGTTTTTCACGGAACAAGGTCTTGCGTCCTGTGTTCGTCCTTACGCCGCTTTTCGCCTCATTAACCGAAAAACAGCTTCAGATCGTCGTCCACCGTGCCGATGCCCGCGATGCCGAAATTCTTGACCAGCACGTCGGCCACGTTCGGCGACAGGAACGCCGGGAGCGTCGGCCCCAGATGGATGTTCTTGACGCCCAAATGCAGCAGCGCCAGCAGGACGATGACGGCTTTCTGCTCGTACCAGGCGATGTTGAACGCCAGCGGCAGGTCGTTGATATCGTTCAGCCCGAAGATCTCCTTCAGCTTCAGGGCGATCAGCGCCAGCGAGTAGGAATCGTTGCACTGCCCGGCGTCCAGAACTCTCGGGATGCCGCCGATGTCTCCCAGGTCCAGCTTGTTGTATTTGTACTTGGCGCATCCGGCGGTCAAAATCACCACGTCCTTGGGAAGCTTGCGTGCAAATTCCGTGTAGTACTCTCTGGACTTCATCCGTCCGTCGCAGCCCGCCATGACCACAAACTTCCTGATCGCGCCGGATTTGACCGCGTCCACGACTTTATCGGCAAGCGCGAACACCTGTTCGTGCGCGAAGCCGCCGACGATGCGGCCCGCTTCGATCTCCTCGGGCGGAGGGCACTTTTTCGCCTGTTCGATGAGCGCCGAAAAGTCCTTGGTCTCGCCGTAGGCGCCGCCGATGTGTTTGCAGCCGGGAACGCCCGTGGCGCCGGTCGTCCAAAGGCGGTCTCTGTAGCTGTCCGCGGGCGGCACGACGCAGTTCGTCGTCATCAGAACGGGGCCGCGGAACTTCTCGAACTCCTCTTTCTGTTTCCACCAGGCGTTGCCGTAGTTGCCGGCAAAGTGCGGGTATTTCTTGAACGCGGGATAGTAATGGGCGGGAAGCATCTCGGAGTGCGTGTACACGTCCACGCCCGTCCCCGCTGTCTGTTCCAGCAGCATTTCGAGATCTCTCAGATCGTGGCCGGAGATCAGGATGCCGGGATTTTTCCGCACGCCGATGTCGACCGCCGTAATCTCCGGATGGCCGTAAGCCTCGGTGTTGGCCTTGTCGAGAAGCGCCATGCCGTCGACTCCGTACTTTCCGGTCTCGAGGGTCAGCGCCACAAGGTCGTTCACCGTCAGGCTGTCGTCGAGCGTCTTGGCCAGAGCGCGCTGGATGAAGGCGTCCACGTCTTCGTTGTCCTGCAAAAGCGCGTTCGCGTGCTTGGAATAGGCCGCCAGTCCCTTGAGGCCGTACGTGATCAGTTCCCGCAGGCTGCGAATGTCTTCGTTCCCGGTGGCAAGCACGCCGACTTCGGCGGCCTGAGCGTCGAATTCGCCGACGTCGCCGTGCCAGAGCGCCGCTTGGGGCAGCCCCGACACGTCTCCCGCCTGATTCAGGAGCTTCCGCTTCACGTCCAGGGTTTCCCGGATTCTTTCGATGATCGCCTGACGGTCGAAGTTCGCGTTCGTGATCGTCACGAAGAGGTTCATCGTCACGAGATGGTTCGCCTCTTTGCCGACGCGCTGTCCCTCGCGGCGAAGTCGGTCCGCGACGCAGGAAAGCCCTTTCGTCACGTAGATCAGAAGGTCCTGCATGGCCGCCACGTCGGGTTTCTTCCCGCACACGCCGCAAACGGTGCAGCCCTTTCCCCCCGCGGTTTCCTGACACTGGTAGCAGAACATTTTACGCTCCATCGTCAGACCTCCTCGATCGCGCCGACCGGACAGTTTTCGCGCGCTTCCGCCGCGCTGCCGCGGTTCTCTTCCGCGACTTCTTCCGCGATCGCCGCGGCGACGCCCGCGTCGGTCATGGAAAAGACCTCCGGACAGGTCGTCGCGCAAAGCCCGCAGCCGATACAGCTCTCATTCACAACATATTTCATTTTCGGATCCCCCTTTTCGTTTTTTCCCCGCGATACTTCGAAATCCCTTTTACGCTGGTGCCGCCGGTCCCCCAAGAAGCTTTTCCGCCAGAGCGGGAACGGCGGCGAAATCTTCCTCTCCGGGATTCCAAAGAGAACGCACGTTTTCATCGATCACGTCGAAGCCCGCGTCTTTCAGGCGCTCCCGCAGAACTTTGACGGACTCGCCGCTCCAGCCGTAGCATCCGAAGGCCGCGGCCTTCTTGTTCCTGAACTTCAGCTGTTTGAGAAATTCCAGCCAGCCCGCCACGCTCGAAAGGATGCCGCCCGATACCGTCGGAGAGCCGACGGCGATGGCTTTCGAGCGGAAGACTTCCGTCATGACCTCGTTCTTGTCCGCCTTCGCGATGTTGAAGACTTTCACCACGGTATCGGGACTTTGCCGGTGCACTTCGTCCGCGATCCTGTGGGCGATCTTCGCGGTGCCCTCCCACATGGTGTCGTATGCGACCGTGATCTGATCTTCCCGATACGCGCCCGCCCACTTCGCGTATTTCGCGACGATCTGCAGCGGTTCCTGGCGCCAGACCGCGCCGTGGGAAGGGGCGATCATCTCGATCGGGAGGTTCAGCGCGCCGATCTCTTCCAGCTTTTTGGCCAGGATCGCCGCAAAAGGATTGAGGATGTTGGCGAAGTACTTCATGGATTCCTTGTCCAGCAGACACTGATCCGCCTTGTCGTTGAACAGTTCCTCCACCGCATAATGCTGGCCGAACGCGTCGTTGGAAAAAAGGATGTTGTCGCCGGTCAGGTAGGTCGCCATGGAGTCGGGCCAATGGAGCATGCGCATCTCCACGAAGATCAGTTTCTTGCCGTTGCCGATATCGACGCTGTCGCCCGTCTTCACCACGCGGAAGTTCCAGCCGCGCGCGCCGTACTGCCCTTCGATGCTCTTGACCGCATTGGCCGTGCAGTAGATGGGCGTGTCCGGGATCTCATCCATCAGCGCCGTCAGCGAGCCTGAGTGATCGCACTCGCCGTGGTTGGCGACGATGAAATCGATCTTCTTCAGGTCGACTTCTTTTTTCAGATTCTCGACGAAATCGAAGCGGTGCGGCGTCCATACGGTATCGATCAGGGCCGTCTTCTCCTCCTCGATCAGGTAGGCATTCTGGCTGGAACCGTTCACGATGGAATAATCGTCCCCGTGAAAGCGCTCCAGCTCCCAGTCGATGTGCCCCACCCAGCTTACGTTGTTTTTGACGTGTTTTCTCACGCGCGTCTCCTTTCCTTAAAAACGGAGTTCTGCCCGCAAACGACACTTACATGACGCCGATCTCGGGATTCTTCTCGCCGAACTTCTCTTTCAGCGCGCGGCAGATCTCGCTCCGTTCTTTGCCCTGTCTTTCCTGCGTCTTGATCAGTTTGTAGGCCTGAAACAGCGGCGACGGTCCGATCTCGGAGCTGAAAAAGCCGATGCCCTGATTCCACGCCAGCAGCTCGAAGACGTCGTCCAGCGCCGCGGAGTCGAGGCCGTGCACATAGGCTTTGACCAGCTCGCGGGAGGCCTGCCGCATCCTTCCGGCGCCGACCGCGTTGGCGAGGGACAGGAGCAGCCGTGTCTCGTACGGCAGCGTCCGCCTGGGGCTTTGCCAGGTGGTCTCCCAGAAATCCACGGCGATCTTGCCGAGCTTCTCGTCGATCATCGGGTAATTCAGGAGCGCCAGCGGCCGAAACGGCGCTTCTTCGCCCTCCTTTTTCTCCGTGCGGCAGAAAAACACGTGGAACTCCGTCTCGGCGGTCTGTTCCGTGTGATGTTCAAAGCCGAGATCCTCCAAAGCCGCGTACAGCGGATGCGGCTCGAACGTCTGCACAATCTCCAGCCCCTCGCCCACTTCGAGCCGGGACGCCGCCTGGATCAGTCCGGCGGCGAAATTTCCCTGCACGTGGCGCACGTCCACTTTGCGGAAGCCGTTCGTCTTGTCCCGCCACGCTTCGTAGCTCATCTTCGTTCTCCTCCGGCGGCGCTTTTCACTTCAAGGTCAAAAGCAGCGCCATCTTGAACTTGCCGTTCGCCGTGACGCTGTGCAGGCCGCCTTTGGCGAAGCGGAAATTTTCGCCGGCCCCGATCGGGTAATCCTGCCCCTCGTAGCCGATCACGCCTCTGCCTTCCAACGCGAAGATCAGCGCGTCGCCCGGCGCGCGGTGCGGCGAAAGGCCAGTGCCCTCGTCGAACGCCATGACCACGAACTTGAATCCCTCGTTGGAGACCACGTCCATGTTGACGACGCTGCCTTTTTCATACGGCACCAGATCCGCCAGCCTGAAAACTTCGCCCGCTTTGAGCGCTTCGTTCATCTGCAATTCTCCTTTCGCAATCACTTCCGTGTAAACGAATCCTTCCCGCGTCGCACTCCCGCACAGGGTGTTTTTCGGCACGATCAGCGCTTCGCCCTCGCCGAGTTCGATTTCCTTTCCGTCCGCTCCGGCTCCGAGCGCAAAGCGTCCTGTGCCGCCGGCGCCGATGCAGAGCATCTCCGTCGGATAGCTCCCGGCGCTGATGTCGGTTCCCCGTCCCAGCGAAAAGTACGAGATCTTCGTTTCCGACCGAATGCCCGACATGGTGGAGATCGTCATGCCGTCTCTGGGCGGATGCTCTTCGGCGATGGAAAACGCTCGATTCATCACGTTCAGCCTCCTCGCGGCCAATTTTTTTCCCTTTCTGTCCGTAATGTATCATGAACAGCTCGGCATGTATGTTGTTATAACAACGAAAGTCTCCCTCTCCGTCAAAAACCGCGACTCCGGCAGGCGCGCCGATCTCCGTCGAAAACGATGGATCGTTCGGCCGGCTCGGCACGCCGCGGTGTCTTGCGATGTTGCAAACTCCGACAAAGATGCTATACTTAACATGCCGCGGGGATCGCGGCGTTCTTTCGAATCGCTTCAAAATTTCAAGGGGGAAAATATCATGTTGGATGCAAAAGTCAAAGGACTGATCAACACACAGGTCAACAAAGAATTCTACTCGGCGTATCTGTATCTGGATTTCGCCAACTACTATTACGATCAGGGGCTCGACGGCTTCGCTCACTGGTACGACGTGCAGGCGCAGGAAGAGCGCGACCACGCCATGCTGATGCGGACCTACCTTCAGAACAACGGCGAGCTCGTCACCTTCTCCGAGATCGCCAAGCCCGACAAGGTGTACAAAAAACTCGACGATCCGCTCAAGTTCGCGCTGGAGCACGAGCAATACGTCACCGGCCTGATCAACGCGATCTACAAAGCCGCCAGCGACGTGAACGACTACCGCACGATGCAGTGCTTCGACTGGTTCGTCAAGGAACAGGGCGAAGAGGAAAAGAACGCCGAAGACCTGATCAAAAAGTTCTCGCTCTTCGGTTCCGATCCCAAGGGTCTGTACGCGCTGAACCAGGAGCTCCTCGCCCGCGTTTATGCCGCGCCTTCGTTGACGCTGTAATTTTTCCGACGGAACGGTCGCAGGAGGGACTTCATGCGCAGCATTCTGCTCGTTATCGGTTCGCTGAGAAAAAACTCTTTCAACCGCCAGCTGGCTCAGGTGATCTCTTCCGAACTGGCAGGGAAAGCCACCGTTTCCACGCTGCGGTTTGACGACATCCCCTACATGAATCAGGACATCGAATGGCCCGCGCCCGAAACGGTGCGCCGCGTCCGCGAGACCGTGGCCGCCGCGGACGGCGTGTGGATCGTCACGCCGGAATACAACTTCAATTTTCCCGGCCTGCTCAAGAACTTGCTCGACTGGCTTTCGCGCCCGACGGTGCAGGGCGATTACAAGAGCGCCGCGACGTACAAGAAAAAAGTCACAATCAGCGGCGCCGGCGGCAAAAACGCCACGGCCAATTCGCGGGCGCGCCTGACCGAGCTGCTCGAGTTCATGCGCACGGACGTGATGCCCGGCGGCGGCACGGGCGTCGCCGTGAACATGGACGCCTTCAAGACCGACAAGGTCGTCTTCACCGAAGAACAGCTTTGCCTCCTGCACGAACAGGTCGAGGCATTCCTGGCGTTTCTGGGATAGTTTCCGCCGGCGGATCTCCGCCGCAGGGCCCGCTCGACAGCGGCAACAAACGAAAAGGGCTTCCCCGCAAAATAGGGAAGCCCTTTTTC
>NZ_ADFP01000115.1 GCF_000177335.1 Pyramidobacter piscolens W5455 | reverse complement strand
ACGCGCCGACGGGCGACGCGCAGCCGCCGCCGAGGGCCGCCGAAAAGGCGCGTTCGGCGCGCGCGCAATCCGTCGCGTCGGGATCGAAGATCGCGTCGAGCCAGTCTTCGTTTTTATCGCCGGCGCGCCCCTGGCAGGCGAGAATCCCCTGTCCGGGCGCGGGAACGATTTCGTCGAGCGAAAAGTAACGGCTGACGCGCGCTCTCAAGCCGAGGCGTTCCAGCCCCGCGGCCGCGAGGATCAGCGCCGAGAACTGGCCTTCGTCGAGCTTGCGCAGGCGCGTGCCGACGTTGCCGCGCACGGGACGTACCTCGGCTCCTTCAAACAAGTCGAGCGCCTGCAGGCGGCGGCGCGCCGACGAACAGCCGATCAGCGCGCCGTTCATCGCCTCCGCTCCGGCGGGCAGCGCCAGAACGTCGCGGGGATCGCCGCGGCGAAAGCATGCCAGCAGCGGCAGACGTTCGTCCTGCACGGCGGGCAGGTCTTTGAGACTGTGGACGGCCACGTCGATGCTCCCGTCGAGCAGGGCCTCTTCCAGTTCCCGCGTGAAAAGTCCCTTGATGCCGAACGTGTCCGACGCCTCCGAAAAAGGTTTCATGTCCACGTCGCCGCGGGTGGCGATGGGCACAAGTTCGAGACGGTATTCCGGATGGGCTCGCCCGACGGCGTCCATGACGAGGCGCGTCTGCGCCAGCGCCAGATCGCTTGTGCGGCTGCCAAAACGAAGGGTTTTCATCGGCGCTCTTCTTCTTTCTTGTGGAGTTCCTCGGCAACGATCCCCGGCCAGATCTCTCTGAGGCGGTCGGCCAGACGGCGCGTCGCGGCCGGGTCGAGCCCGCCCGTGGACACCGAAGCGGCCGCTGCGCCGCAGCGGATCAGCGCGGGAAAGTAAAACGTTCCTTCGGCGGCGTTGTCGGCGACGCTGACGGGAACGCCGCGTTTTTTCGCGGCGGCGGCGATGAGGCGATTCTGTTCGCGGCGGTCGGTGGCAGCCACGGCCAGGCAGACGCCGTCGAGATCGCTCTCGCGCCATTCGCGTTTTTCCGTTTCAAAATCCTCCCAGCCGGGGCAGAAACTGACGGCGATCGCGCGCACGGCCGCGCCGCAGCTTTTCAGCGTTTGGGCGCGCCGCAAGGCGACGGGGCCGCCGCCGATCAGCAGGGATTTTTTGCCCTCGAGGGGCAGCCACATCGGAAACAGCGGCGGGCATTCCAGCCCTATTTCGCGGCGCAGCCACAGCAGCGCCTCGTCTACGGTCGCGCCTTCTTCGTCGCCGCGGCCGACGAGGATCACGCGCGCGCCGCGGTTCTGCGCGGCGCGCAGCTTTTCTTCCATGCCGCCGGACGCGCCGCCGTCCTTGGTGACGATCACGGTCGCGCCGGTGGCGGCGAGCATCTGCTCGTTCATGGCGGCGCTGAACGGCCCCTGCATGGCGATCAGGTGCCCGGCGTCGTAGCCAAGCGCCTCGCATTGGGCAATCACGTCCGACGTGGGCAGCACGCGGGCGAAAAGACGCTCCTTTGCTCGGCTCACGCGCGCGAAGGCCGGCAGCTCTTTGCTGCCCACCGTGAGCAGAACTTTTTCGCCGCCGCCGTCCAGCAGCGCCGCCGCTTCTTCCGCCGTGGCGACCGTAGTCACGTCGCCGAACAGCGGGGTCTTGGCGCGCGTCACGCGCAGCAGCTTCACGCCCGCGCGTTCGCAGGCGCGGCGCACGTTCTTCGTCGCTTCCAGCGCGTAAGGGTGCGTGGCGTCGATCACGTGAGTGACGCTTTCGGCGCGGAACAGTTCTTCCATCGCCGTTTCGTCGAGACGGCCCGTGAGCACGCGCACGTTGTCGAGTCCTTCGAGCAGCTTGGCGCCGTAAGCGGTGGCCACGCAGCAAATGGCCGGCACGCCGCGGCGCAGCAGTTCGCGCGCTTCGGTCGTGCCGCCGAAGACCAGCAGACGCCCGCTCATGGCCGCTGATAGCCGCGCGGCGTGACGAGGCGGCCGTCGAGGAATTTTGTGGCGCTGCTGCCGACGATGACCGTGCAGAACATGTCCAGCTTCTCGTCGGCGAGTGCGCCCAGCGTGGTCAGCCGCGCCTCTTCGCCGTCGCGCCCGGCGCTGCGCACCCAGCCGGCCGCCGTTTCGGGGCTTTTCGTCTTCAGCAGCGTTTCGCAGGCCAGGCGCAGATTGTCCGGCCGCCCGCGGCTCATGGGGTTGTAGAGGCAGATCACGAAATCGCCGGCCGCGGCCGCTTCGAGGCGGCGCGCGATCAGCTCCCACGGCGTGAGCAGATCGCTGAGGCTGACGACGGCGAAATCGTGCGTCAACGGCGCGCCGAGCACGGCCGCGGCGGCGCAGGCCGCCGTAACGCCCGGCACGACGATTACCTCGTCGCGTCCCGCCGCCACTTCGAGCATGATGCCCGCCATGCCGTAAACGCCGGGGTCGCCGCTGGAGACGACGCCGACCGTGCTCCCCGCCAGCGAGCGGCGCAGCGCGTCTTCGCAGCGCCGCACTTCGCCCTTCATGGGCGAGACGACCAGGTCCTTGCGCCCCTCGAAACGGGGCGCGATCAGGTCGATGTACGTTTTGTAGCCGACGATGACGTCGCACCGTTCCAGCGCCGCGAGCGCGCGCGGCGTCAGCTGGTCTTCGCCTCCGGGGCCGAGACCGACGACGTAGATCATGCGTTCGCCTCCGTGTCGGGAATGTTCTTCATGGATGAGTCCGCCTTTTCCGTGTGATCGAAAATCTTTCGCCGCGCCAGCGCGAAGGTGACGCCGGGATAGCGCGTTTTGCCGCGCAGCAAGGGGCCGAGATCCGAGGCCAGAACGGCCGCGCGTTCGCAGACGTTGTCCACGCCGGCAACGTCGAGGACTTTTTCGGAATGGGAAAACTGCCCCGGCACGGCGGCGAGTTCCACGGCCGGGAACGTGAGAAAAGGAACTTTCAGTTCGCGCGCCAGAGCGACGAGCCCTTCCTCGTCTTTTTTCAGGTCGATGGAAGCCAGCGCGTAAAGCGATAATTTTGAGACGCCCGCGCCGCTTAAAAAGTCGTCCAACGCCGCGCGCAAATTCTCCAGCGCCGTGCCGCGCTTGCAGCCGACGCCGAGCGCGAGATTGCGCGGCCTCAGCCACAGCGTCACCGGCCAGGGCGCGGGCTGTTCCGCCTCGGTGACGGCGACGCCGATTTTTTCGCCGTCGAGCGCCGCCGCGGAAACGTTCTTGACCGCGCCGATATTTTCGATGACGCAGTCGTGTTCTTTCGCCCATACGTCCACGGCTTCGACCTTATGGACGTCGGTCGCCGTGGTGATGACGGCGCGCCCGCCCGTCAGCGCCGCAACGCGGCGCGCCAGCTCGTTGGCGCCGCCCAGATGCCCCGAAAGCAGCGAGATCACGTTCCGCCCCCGATCGTCGAGACAGACGACCGCGGGGTCGCGCGCTTTGTTCTCGAGGCAGGGAGCGACGGCGCGCACGGCGATGCCGCAGGCCGAGACGAACACGAGCGCGTCGCTGGCGGAAAAATATTCGCGCGTCCAAGCGGCGATGGCCCCCGGCAGCGGCGAGACGCCTTCCCCCGCGTAGCGGGACGGAGCCCAGGCCCAGCCGCCGAGACGGGAAGCGATCAGACGCGCCAGCTCCGTCCCGTCGCGCGTAAAGGCGACGACGTGCAGGGCCGTCATTGGCTGCCCTTGCGGAAGCCGTGCGAAAACGAGGCGTCGTAGAGTTTCGACAGTTCGTAATCGTCGCCGAGGAATCCGCCCACGAGGATCAGCGCCGTGTTGCGGATGCCCGCTTCCGCCGCCATGGCGGCGATGGTCGAAACGACGCCGCGCAGCACTTTCTGCTCGGGCCACGACGCCTTGTAGACCACGGCCGCCGGCGTGTCGGGCGCATAACCGCCCCGCATCAGCGCCGCGCAGGTCTCTTCCATCAGACCGGAGGAAAGGAACAGCGCCATCGAAGCCCCGTGAGCGGCCAGCGACGCCAGTTTCTCTCTGGGGGGCACCGGCGTGCGACCTTCCATACGCGTGATGATCAGCGTCTGGCTGACGGACGGCAGCGTGTATTCCGCCTCCGCGGCGGCCGCGGCGGCGCAGAACGAACTGACGCCGGGCGTGATGTCGTAAGCGACGCCCAGCGCCTTGAGCCGGTCGATCTGCTCGCGGATCGCGCCGTAGATCGACGGGTCGCCGGTGTGCAGCCGTACCACTTCAAGGCCGCGACGGTCGGCGTCGGCCATTTTCTCTATGACTTCGTCCAGCGTCATCGAAGCACTGTTGTAAATTTCGCAGCCCGCGGGCGTGCCGTTCAGCAGTTTGGGATTGACCAGCGAACCGGCGTAGATCACCATGCCCGCCCGCGCCAGCAGTTCCGCGCCGCGCAGCGTGATCAGGTCGGGCGCGCCGGGGCCGGCGCCGACAAAGTGGATCATGTTATCGTCCTTCTTTCTGATGCCCAGCGGTAAACGCCGAGAACACGGTGACGGAATTCTGCGCGGCCATGATGAACGTGCCGCCGATCTTTTTGGCGCGGCCGACGGCTGCCTGCACGGCGTCGAAATCGCGAAAATCCGGTCCGGCGAGGATCTCGGCCGCAGCCGCGTAGGTCTTGAACGCCACCGCCGAGACGACGACGCGGATCCCTTCGCCGAGCGCGGCGACGGCGCGCAACAGCTCCGGCAGTTCGGGGCCGCTGCCGCCGACGAAAACGTGCGTGGGGCGCGGCAGCGACGGCAGCACGGCGGCGTTGTCGCCCCCGTACAGCGCAACGTTGTGCAGGTGGAACTTTTTGACGTTGCGGGCGATCAGCGCCGCGGCGTCGCTTTTTTTCTCCACGGCGCAGACCTGTCCGTCCGTACAGAACAAGGCGGCCGCCACCGTCACCGAACCGGTGCCCGCGCCCAGGTCCCAGAGCGTGGAATCGCGGCGCAGGCGCAGTTCGTCGAGAATCGCCGAACGCACCGTCTCGCGCGTCATCGGCGCGTCCGCGCGGATAAAATCGTCGTCGCGCGGCCGCGCCTGCGGCTTTTCCCACGGAGATGGGTTCTCGATCAGCACCAGCGACAGGTCGTCGTACTCATGCGCCGCCAGTTCCGCAGGAGAACCGCGGCTGAGACGCTGGTCACCGTAGCTGAGCCGTTCGCCGACGGTCAGGCGCAGATGTTCCATGTCCCAGTCCGCCAGCAGGCGGCAGATGCGGCGCGGATCCCACCGCGGCCCGCAGAAGATGATCGTCTTTTTGTTCTGGTCGGCGGCGTCGAGGACCTTCGCCTCGCTGAGATCGCGCCCGTGCCCGGAGAGGACAACGGCGTCGATCCACGTCTCGCACGCTGCGGCGCAGAGGCTTTGCAGCGAGCTGACGCCGGGGATCACCTCGAGCTCGCCGCCGGGGAAGCGTTTTTTGAGCAGCGGCAGTAAACTGAACACGCCCGGGTCGCCGGAGACGAGCACGGCAACGGAGCCGCGGTCGAGCGCGGCGTCGACGGCGGCGAACGTTTCCTCGAACGGACCGAGGCCGATGACGTTGGGGTGATCGCCCGCCAGCGCGCGGTGGCGCGGCGCGGCGACGACGCACCC
>NZ_ADFP01000114.1 GCF_000177335.1 Pyramidobacter piscolens W5455 | reverse complement strand
GGGGAAACGGGGGATTTCGGCGCGGGGCTCGCGGCAAAAGGAGAGGGCGTTCACGAACGAACAGTTTCGTGAACGCCCTCTCTTTTTGAAGCGGAAACGCTTCCGCGCGGAACACGCAACGGCGGCCGTCAATGATAACGAATCGAGCGAAGAATGCGTTCCGTTTCGGGCGTATCGCCGTCCTTGACGATCTGCGTGACGAACCACGCGCCGTTTTCGATCGCGAAGCGGAAGCGGCTTTTCGTCTCGGTTTGACTGCGCGCGTCTTTGCCCGCGACGGTAAACGAGCAGGAACCGTCGGCCGCGGCGGTGACGTCGCTGGCTTGGGCGCCGCCTTCGCGAAGCTGCTCGGCAAGGTATCCGGCGACCGTCCGCGGGTCGAGATCGGCTTTTTCCTGGGCGCTGGCCGCTGCCTGAGCCGTCAGCGTGATCACGGTTTTTCCGTTGGCGGAGGTCAGCGTTACGCTGTCGTCGGCGCGAACTTCGGCGTTCCATGTCTCGGGAAAGACAACAGTCAGCGCTTTTGTGCGGATTTCCGTAGCGGAAGCCGAACGAGCGCACAGCACGACGATGAACAGCGCGATCAGTCTCTTCATGAAAATTCCTCCCTGGCCAAATCAATTCTGTCTTTGTGCCTGCGCTTCGCGGCGCAATTATTCCTCGTCGAGCACTTTGACGTAATAGCCGTCCTTGCGGCGGTAGGCGCCGTGGATCTCGGTATCGAAGCCGGGGAACAGCTCGCCGGTCTCGCAGAGCATGTTCAGATAGTCCAGCACGGCGGCGCTCTTCTCCGTGACTTTCTCGCCGGGCATCACCAGCGGCACGCCGGGCGGATAAGGCAGGATCATGTCGGCGCTGACCTGGCCGAGCAGCTCCGCCAGCGGCACTTCGTGCGTTTCGCCGCGCAGGTTTTTTTGAAAGGCCTGGTACGGCGTGTACTCCATCTCCGGCAGATCGTCGTAGGCGTGGTACATCAGCTTGGGCAGGTCGCGTTTGCGCATCACGCGGTGCAGGCCGCGCGTGAGCTGCTGCAACGACATGCGCATGTAGAATACCGGATCGAGCTTGAACAGGTCGGGCATGGCCTCGCGGATGGGCACGTCGTCGTCGTAGTCGCGCTTGAAATCCTGAAGCGCGCGCAGCAGCGCCTTGGTGCGCAGCTCGTCGACGCCGAGCGCGAACAGGAAAAGCATGTGATACGGCCCCGTCTTCTCGGTGACGACGCCGTGGTTGTTGAGGTAGCGCGACACCACGGCGGCGGGGATGCCCTCTTCCATGAGCTGTCCCGTGGGATCCATGCCGGGCGTGAGCACGGAGACGCGGATCGGGTCGAGGTAGTTGAAGTCCTCGTCGGCGCCGAGGAAGCCGTGCCAGCGTTCGCCGCGGGAGATCGGCCAGCATTTGGTCTCGGAAATGTCGTCGGGCTGCCAGCACTTGAAGAACCACGTGTCGCTTTCGTCGTACAGGCGCGCCAGCTCGCGGCGGAAGGTCATGGCGCGATCGATGGAGTTCTGCAGCAGGCGTCGTCCCTGATTGCCCGTCATCATCGCCGCGCCCGTCTCAGCGCTGGCGACGATGGGATAGTTGGCCGAGGTGGTGGTGTGCATCATATAAACCTCGTCGAGCACGGACTCGTCATACTCCCCCTTGACATGGACGTAGCTCGCCTGGGCGAAGGAGGCCAGCATCTTGTGCGCCGATTGCGTCTCGAAGATCGTTTTGCCCGCCGTCGGTTCGCCGCACATGCCGAACTTGTTCTCGTAGATCGGGTTGAACGGCGCGTAAGGCGACCAGGCGCTGTCGAAGTGGATCTTCTTCACCGGCAGGTTGGCTTTGATCCAGCTGCAGTCGTAGAGCAGTCCGTCGTACGTGCTGTCGCTGATGACCGCGTAGGTGGGCCAGGTGGCGTCGTCGCGCTGGGAAAGTTTGTAATGGATCGCTTCGGAGGTGAATTCGTCGGCGGGAATGCCGCCGATCATGCCGTAGGCGTTGCGCGTCGGCAGCAGATAGATGGGAACGACGTCGCACATCATCAGCAGGTGGGTCATCGACTTGTGGCAGTTGCGGTCGATCAGCACCGTGTCGCCCTGCGATACGCAGTACATGCCGACGATCTTGTTGGCCGTGGACGTGCCGTTGGTGACGATGTAGCTGCGGTCGGCGTTGAAGGCCCGGGCGATCAGCTCTTCGGCGTCTTTGTGCGCGCCGGTGTGCTCCAGCAGCGAGCCCATGTCGGGCACCGACACCGACGTGTCGGCGCGGAAGGCGTTGGGGCCGTAAAAGTTGTAGTAAGCCCAGCCCATGGCGTGATGGCGGAACGCCGAACCGAGCAGATGGCCCGTGGTGCAGAAGGTGTTCTTTTTCGCGGCGGCGAACTTGAACAGCGCGCGCGTGAACGGCGGCAGCAGCAGCTCGAAATAGCGGCGCACGGCGCGGTCGATTTTCGCTGCGGCGCGTTCGGCGCTGCGGCAAGGCAGCGGCACGAAGGCCAGCGTCAGCTTGTCTTTTTCCGGCGGCTGAAGTTCCTTGGCGGCGGCCGGGCTGGTCAGGGCGAAAAAGGGCAGGCGTTCGTTCAACTCTCCCATGGAGGCGTACAGTTCGCCGCCCATCGTGTCCCAGTCGATGATCGCGCCAGCGGCTTCGGGACGCTGTTCCAGCATGTCGACAAGACTTCCGTGCAGTTCCGGACGCTGCAGGCGGTAGCCTTTGTTTTCCAGTTCTTCGAAAAGCTCGGCGGCCTCGGGGCTGTCGAAGATCGAATCCGAAGCGCGGCCGAGCAGCAAGAGGACGTTCATTTCGCCCCCCCTTTCTGGAAGATCGGTGATCGTTACACGTGGTACTTTATAAGCGCTTTCGCCTCAAAGCGCAAGGGCGGAAATGGGGAAAAAACGGCGGCGGCGAAATTTCATGCGTCACGAAGAATCGCCCCTCTTCCGTTTGCTTCGGAAAAAGGGGCGAAGATTCAGCAATAGATTTATTTGTTTCATCTCTCCAACGGCGGACGAAAAAAGGCGATTGCCCCAAATTGTTGCAACGGGGCGGCGCCTTACGGCGCGCCGTCCATGAAACGCGCTTCGAACGCCAGCAGCACGGCTTTCATTTGTTCGTCCATGGCCGCCAGCGCCGCCGCGCGCATCGTTTCCGGCACGCCGAAGCGGACCTGCGCCAGAGCGCCGGCCATGTCGGCCTGCGTGTCGGTGTCGCCGTTCAGCATCAGCGCTTTGACGATGGCGTCCTCGTAGGACGAGCTTTCGAGAAAGCAGCGTACGGCCTGGGGCACGCTGCCCTGGCAGGTGGCGCTGAACGCGTAGCCTCGCGCCATGATCTGCGCCAGCGGCGTGCTCAGGTCGCAGCCGAACGCCGTTTCGAGATAGTTTTTCAGCTCGTCGTTGGAAGCGCCCTGCCGCAGCGTGAAAACGGCGGCGGCGATGATCTGCGCGCCTTTGACGCCTTCGGGGTGCCCGTGCGTGTAATGGGCGCTGGCGCGCGCCAGTTCGAGCGCCTCGTCGAGCGTGCGCGACGCCCAGCCGACGGGGGCGACGCGCATGGCCGAGCCGTTGCCGAAGCTGTTGTTTTCGACCAGTTCGCCGTTTTCGAGCCAGAGCCGGAAGCCGCGTCCGTAGCCGCGGTTCGGATAGGCGCGGCCCCATTTCATGTAGCCGCGGGCGAAGCTTTCCGCGCTGAAGTCGCCGCCGAGCAGCGTTTCCGCCGTGGCGAAGGTGAGGATCGAGTCGTCGGTGAAGCGGCAGCCGTCGTTGAGCAGCGGCCGCGAACCGTCGTAGCGGGAGCGGCGGCTTTCGTACTGAGCGCCGCAGAAATCGCCGAGAATCGCGCCGAGCATTTTTTCATTCCTCCTGTCTTGAGAGTGAAACTTCTGCGCCGTGCGCTGTGTTATGATTATTGTACAGCAGGAACGCCGTTTCGCGAAAGACGGCGGTTCATGAGGAGGCTGAGCGATGAGAATCCTTCACACGTCGGACTGGCATCTGGGCCGCAAGCTCTGCGGCCAGGAACGTGCCGACGAATTCCGCCGGTTTCTCGACTGGCTGACGGATACGCTGATTTGCGAACGTGCCGACGCGCTCGTGGTGGCGGGGGACGTTTTCGATTCCTACACGCCGCCCTTGTGGGCGCAGAGTCTTTATTACCGTTTTCTCACGGGATTGTCGCGCACGCCCTGCCGCAGCGCGGTGATCGTGGCCGGCAATCACGACTCGGCGGCGCTGCTCGACTCGCCGCGGGAGCTGCTGGACCGCCTCGACGTCCACGTTGTGGGCGCGCCGGCGCAGGATCCCGGCGCGGAGATTTTCGAGCTGCCGGACGCGCAGGGAAAGACGGGCGCGCTGTGCTGTGCCGTGCCGTTTCTGCGCTCGCGCGACCTCTGCGGGGCCATGTCGGGCGAAGACGCCGACGCGATCGCGCGCGCCGAACTGGACGGATTCGCGAAACATTACGCCGATGTGTGCGCGCTGGCCGAAACGCGGCGCGCGGGGCGCGATGTCCCTATCGTCGCCCTCGGCCACTGTTTTGCCGCCGGAGGAGCCGTGCGCGACGACGACGGCGTGCGCGACCTTGCGGTCGGTTCGCTGGGCGCGGTGCCGCTGTCGGCCTTTCCCGAAAACGTCGATTATCTGGCGCTGGGGCATCTGCACATGCCGCAGACCTGCGGCGGGCGCGAGAGCCGCCGTTATTCCGGCGCGCCGCTGTGCATGGGCTTCGGCGAGGCAGGGCAGAAAAAACAGGTCTGCGTCGTCGATTTCGACGGGCGCGCCGCTTCGGTGCGCGCGGTTGACGTCCCCGTCTGGCAGGAGATCCTCCGCCTGAAAGGCTCTTTCGATGAAATCGCCGCCGCTTTGAGCGAACTCGAACGGTCCGGCCGCTCCGTCTGGGTCGAGGCGGACTGCGCCGACGAGGGCGCTCGGGGGCTGAACGACCGTATCCGCGAGCTGACCGGCGACGGCGGCGCGGTGAAGATCCTGCGCGTCAAAGTGGCGGACGCGGGGCTGGCGGAAGTTTTCTCCGGCGCGGGCGACCTGAACGAAGACTGGTCGCCGCGCGAGGTCTTCAGGTTGTATCTGAGCGAGCACCAAATCGAGGGCGAAGAGGCGGAGGCCCTGACGGGCGCGTATCTCGAAGCCCTCGAGGCCATGCGGACGGAGGCGGCGCGATGAGGCTGTGCCGCCTTCATTTCAAGAACCTCAACTCCCTCGCCGGAGAGTGGAACGTCGATTTCGAATCGCCCGAGTTCCGCGGCGGCCTGTTCGCCATCACCGGCCCCACCGGCGCGGGCAAGAGCACGCTGCTCGACGCCGTGTGCCTGGCGCTTTACGGGCGCACGCCGCGCCTGGAGCGCGTCAACAACTCCGGCAACGAGATCATGACCCGCGGCGAGCGCGAGTGCTTCGCCGAAGCGGTTTTCGAAATCGGCGGCGAGCGCTACAGCGCCTTCTGGTCGCAGAAAAAATCCGCGCGCAAGGGCGCGGCCCGGGAGTGGCAGGCGCCGAAGTGCCGCTTTTCGCGGCTTGGGCACGGCGAGGAAGTGCTGGCCGACAGCGTCAGTTCCATGGCCAAAAAGGTGGAAGAAGTCTGCCGCCTCGACTTCGAGCGCTTCACGCGCACCGTCATGCTGCCGCAGGGCGGTTTCGCGGCCTTCCTTCAAGCCGACGGGGCCGATCGCGCCAAACTGCTCGAAGAGCTGACGGGCGCGGAAATCTACCGGCAGATCTCGCGCGAAGTTTACGACCGAACCAAGCGCGAGCGCGCCGCGTTGGAACAGTTGCGCGCCTCGCAGGCCGAACACGCGCCGCTGTCAGACGAGACTCGCGCCGCGGCGCAGCGGCGCGCCGCCGTCAGCGAAACGCGCGAGAAGGAACTGCGCGCGCTGGAAAAAGAGCTCCGGCAGGCGCTGGACTGGTATTCCCGCCGCGATGGGCTGGCCGCGCGCCGGGCGGAACACGAACGCGCCAGAGACGAACTGAACGAAGAACAGGCGGCGTTCGCGCCGCAGGCCGAAAAACTGGCGCGGGCCGAGCGGGCGGCGCAGGGCGGCGACCTTTTCGCCGC
>NZ_ADFP01000113.1 GCF_000177335.1 Pyramidobacter piscolens W5455 | reverse complement strand
AGCCGGCAGGGCGTTCATCAGTTTCATCTTGACCAGGCCGAGGATCGACAGACCGACGCCGATGAGCATAACGCCGCCGGTCGCCGTCATTTCCGCCGTCGCCGCTTCGGTCATGAGCGGCTGGATGAATCGCGCGGCCAGCGTCAGCACGCCCTGATAGACGAACACGGGCACGGCCGAAAAAGCGACGCTGAGTCCCAGCGACGCCGCCAGCGCCACCGACATCAGGCCGTCCATCATCGACTTGGTCAACAGCAGCGTCGGATAGCCGCCCAGCCCCTCTTCGAAAGAGCCGAGTACAGCCATGGAACCGACGCAGAAAATCAACGTGGCCGCCATAACGCCCTGCGAAAAATTCGAATCCAAACTCTTGAAGCGATTTTGTATTCTGCCGGCGGCGCGTTCGATGCGGCCGTCGATGTCCAGCAGGCCGCCGACGATCGAACCGGCGCAGAGGCTGAAGACCACGATCAGCATGTTCTGCGTCTTCAGCGCCATGCCCATGCCGATGGAAACGGTAAACACGCCGAGGCACTGCATGGGCAGCTTCATGATCTCTTCGTCGACGCGGCGACGCAGCGTGAAGCCTGCTAAACTGCCGGCCGCGACCGCCAGCACGTTTACGACCGATCCATACAGGGGAATCGTCTGCCACAGGTTCAAAAGAAAACCTCCCTTAAAAACAAGTACGTGCATTATATCACCGCGGGCGAAGAAAATGGCTCCGACAAAATATAACCATTTAAAATCATTGGGCAGAACCCCGCTAAAGATGGTAAAATGGTTAGGTTAAAAGCATGAGAGCGATTTGAAAAAAAGAAGCGCATCCAGCTTCTGTCAATGGAGGTTCAGGCATGGAAGAACAGGAGATGGGACGGGTCATACCGAATCCGCTCGTCCCGGAAATAAAAAGAAGCTATCTCGACTACGCGATGAGCGTCATCGTCGGCCGCGCGCTGCCCGACGCCCGCGACGGGCTCAAGCCCGTGCAGCGCCGCGTGCTGTACGGCATGCTGGGGCTGGGCATCCGCCACAATCAGGCTTACAAAAAGTCGGCGCGCGTCGTCGGCGAAGTCATGGGCAAGTACCACCCCCACGGCGACGCCTCGATCTACGACACCATGGTGCGCCTGGCGCAACCCTGGAACCTTCGCTATCCGCTCGTGGACGGGCAGGGAAACTTCGGCTCCGTCGACGGCGACGGCGCGGCCGCCATGCGTTACACCGAAGCCCGCTTCGCCGAGCTCGGCGAACTAATGTTGCAGGACATCGACGAAGACACCGTCGACTGGGGGCCGAACTTCGACGAATCGCTGAAGGAACCCTTGACGCTGCCCAGCCTCGTGCCCAATCTGCTCGTCAACGGCAGCACCGGCATCGCCGTCGGCATGGCCACCAATATGCCGCCCCACAACCTCGGCGAAGTGATCGACGCGCTCTGCTGTTTGATCGACCATCCGGAAGCGGAACTGGGCGAGCTGATGAATTATTTGCCCGGCCCCGACTTCCCCACCGGCGGCATCATCATGGGGCGCGAAGGCATCGTCGACGCCTACCGTACCGGCCGCGGCAAGATCATCGTCCGCGGACGCTGCGTCGTCGAAGAGGGAAAGCGCCGGACCAGCGTCGTCATCACCGAAATCCCCTACATGGTCAACAAGACCACGCTGATCGAGGGCATCGCCAAGTGCGTGCAGGAACATACCATCGACGGCGTCTCGGATCTGCGCGACGAGTCGGACCGGCAGGGGCTGCGCATCGTCCTCGACCTGAACCGCGACGGCGATCCCGAGCTCGTGCAGCGCCAGCTGTACAATCGCACGCTGATGCAGAGCACCTTCGGCGTCATCAATCTGACGCTCGTCGATCAGCGCCCCGTCGAGCTCGGACTGAAAAGCATGCTCGAAGTGTTCCTCGACTACCGCCGCGACGTCGTGCGCCGCCGCACCGCCTTCCGCCTCGCCAAAGCCCAGGAACGCGAACACATCATCGAGGGGCTGTGCCGCGCGCTGGATATGATCGACGAAGTGATCCGCATCATCCGCGGCGCGCAGACCGCAGAAGAGGCCAGCCACGGCCTGACCGAACAGCTGCAGTTCTCCGAGAAGCAGGCCCAAGCCATCCTCGACATGCGCCTGCAGCGCCTCACCGGACTGGAGCGCGACAAGCTGACGGCGGAGATGGCGCAGCTGCTGGCCGACATCGCCCGTTACCAGGAGATCCTCGCCGACGCCAAAACGCTCGACGGCGTTATCCGCGACGAGCTCGCGGAACTGCGCCACAAGTTCGGCGACAAGCGCCGCACCGAGATCCAGCTCCACGTCGAAAGCACGTCCGACTCCTACGAAGATTTGATGCCCGAAGAAAACATCGTCATCACGCTTTCCAAGGACGGCTATCTGCGCCGTTCGCTGCTCAAGGACTACAATGTGCAGAACCGCGGCGGCAAGGGGCGCAGAGGCGCCAACCTGCACGAGGAGGATCAGGTCGCCGGCATGGTCGTCACCACCACGCACAACGACGTGCTGCTGTTCACCAGCCGCGGCAGGGTCTTCGCCATCAAGGGGCACATGGTCCCCGAGACGAAATCCGGCAAGGGGCGCAAGGTCGAACAGTTCATCTCGCTGAGCGAAGGCGAAACGGTCGTGGAGATCCTCGGGCGCTTCCCCGACAACTGCAGCACCGTCGTGCTGATCACGCGCCGCGGCATCGCCAAACGCATGGACAAGAGCGAACTGCAAAACCTCACGCGCGCCGGACGGCAGATCATGACGCTCGACGACGGCGACGACATCGCGCGCATCCGCTGCACCAACGGTCTCGACGACCTGTTCCTCGTCAGCGCCATGGGCCGCGGCCTGCGCATCAGCGAGGACGAGATCCGCACCATGGGACGCTCCGCCCGCGGCGTCAAAGCCATGAAGCTCGGCAAGGACGACGAGATCATCTCCTGCGAAGTGATCGCCGGCGACAGCCGCATCTTGCTGGTCAGCCAGCGCGGCATCGGCAAGATCACGTCCTACGACGAGTTCTCGGTGCATCATCGCGCCACCGGCGGCCAGCGCGCCATGCGCATCGGCGACCGCACCGGCCGGCTGGCCGTGGCCAACACGGTCTTTCCCGACGACGAAGTGGCGCTGATGACGGCCGGCGGCAACATCATCCGCCTCGCCGTCGATTCGATCCCGCAGCTGGGACGCGACGCGGCCGGCTCCATTCTGATCCGCCCCGAAAACGGCGACGAGGTCGCCAACGTCTCGCTGATCCACAAGGAAGACCTGGTCCAAAGCGGCGGTCTCCGCGCCGTGGAGCCGAAGCCCGCACCGCAACGCCCCGTCGAGCCGACGCTGCCTTTCGGCGAGGATGACGACGACGGCCTGGAATTCGGAGACGTTCCCGGCGCCATCCTCGACGCGCCGGACGCCGGAGCCCCGTCCGATTCCGGCAGCGAGCCCGAAAAGGAGGACTAACGCATGAAATTCGCTCCCGACGGCTCTTTCTTCATGGGCGCCGTCGCCGCCGTCGCCCTGCTGCTGGCGTGGCTGAACCGCTGGACGCTGATCGTGATGCTGCCGCTGGCAGCGCTGGTGTTCTGGTTCTTCCGCGACCCCGAGCGCACGCCGGAAGGCGCGGGGCTCGTCAGCCCCGCCGACGGCGAAGTGATCGAGATTTACGAAACCGAACATCCCTACACGGGCAAAGCGCTCAAAGTCGGCATTTTTATGAACGTTTTCAGCGTGCACGTGAACCGCATGCCTTCGGCCGGGACGGTCGAATACCTCGAATACGTTCCGGGCAAAAAATGGTTCGCCAACGCCGACAAGGCGTCGCTTGAGAACGAGCGCATGTACGTGGGCTACTCGTCCGCCGACGGCCCCGTGCTGCTGACGCAGATCGCCGGACTGGTCGCGCGCCGCATCGTCTGCCGCCTGAAAAAAGGCGACCGGCTCGAACGAGCGCAGCGTTTCGGCATGATCAAGTTCGGCAGCAAAGTCGACGTTTATCTTCCCCTCTCGCTGAAATGCACGGCGGAGATCGGCCAGAAAGTCACGGCCGGGCAGACGGTCATCGCCGTCCGCGGCCAAAAATAAATCCGCGCCAATCCTCAAAAGGAGGCCAACAATGAAAAAGATCAAACTGCGTCTGCACTACCGCAAGAGGCTCAGGGGGATCCCCATCCGCAACAACATCCCCAACATGATCACCAGCGGCAACCTGCTCTGCGGCATGCTGTCGCTGATCCTCACCGTCCGCGGCCACTATCTGCCCGCGGCGTGGATGATCCCCTGCGCCGTGTTCTTCGACTTCATGGACGGCAAAGTCGCGCGCGCCATGGGCGTAAGCAGCGACTTCGGCGTCGAATTCGACAGCCTCGGCGACGTGGTCTCGTTCGGCGTCGCGCCGGCCGTCCTCGTCTATTCCACCTCGTTGCAGGCCCTGCCCGGCGTGGTCGGCGCGCTGATCGCGGCGTTTTTCGCGCTGTGCGGCGCCCTGCGCCTGGCCCGCTTCAACATCGTGCACCGCCCCGGCCCCTTTCAGGGCCTGCCCATTCCCGCCGGCGGCCTGTTCCTCGTTTCCATCGTCCTGGCCGGGCTGATCGGCAAAGTCCCCGCCTGGCTGATGGGCATTCTCACCGCCGTCGACGGCTTTCTGATGATCTCGTCGGTGCCGTACGGAAATCTCAAAGCCATCAAAAAAGGCTTCATGAACAAGGCCAAGCTTTACGGCCTGGCGGCTTTCGCCGCGGTCGTGTTCATCGCCGCGCGCCAACGCGGTCTGCTGATCCTGATCTCCATTTATTTGGTCAGCGGCATCGTCCGTTTCGACTGGGGAACGTGGCTGTCCCTTCCGGAACCGCAGCAGGAGGAACGCAACGGTTCAGCGTAAAGCGCCCTCTCGTCTTTGTTCTTTATTAATTTCTGTCCAAGGAGGCGGTGTCATGCGCTGGAGAAAGAATTACATCGACGGCACCTTCGGCGACAAGACGGTGATTCTGACCACAGGCGTCATCGACCGTCCGCGCAAAGCCGCGCTCCTTTTCCACGGCGTTCACAGCAACGCCAGTTCGGAGCCGGGCAACAAGTACGCCCGCATCGGCGCCGCTTTGGCGGAAAACCGCATCATGCCCATCCTCGCCGAAAGCAGCCGCAAAGTACGCAACCGCCATGACTACGCCAATGTGCCGCTGCGTTGGATTTACGACGCTTTCGACGGCAAAACCTACGCCGAAGAACTGGAAGATTTCCACAATGCCTACGAAGCCGCGCGTGCCCTGTATCCCCGCCTGCCGCTGACGCTCTGGGGCTTTTCGCTGGGCGGCTTGAGCGCGCTGCTCATCGCCGGCGGCGCCATGACCGGCGGAACGGCGCCCCAAGGGATCGAAGGTCTGATCCTCTGCGGCAGCGGCGACACGGTCTTTTCCGAGAACAAAGAAATTTTCAAGCTGCCGATCCTGAGCAGCCTCGAACGAAACGGCCGTCTCCTTCAGGCCGCGCGCAACGTGGATGTCCGCTGGGCGCGCGTTTTTCGCGGCAGCGAGGACGCCACGTTTCCGGCCGATGCCTGCCGCCGGATCTTCGACGCGCTGGCCGTGACGGACAAAAAATATTACGAGATCGACGGCAGCGACCATTCCTTCCGCTTTTTGCGCGGAATGCCGTCGCGCCGCCCGCTCGAAGAAATCTACCGCCGCGTGCCGCAGCTATTCGCCGCGTCATGAAACGACAGGCGGCGCTTCCCCAAGGGGGAGCGCCGCCTGCGTCTGTTTTAGAGGGCGACGTTTCCGGCCGCCCTCATCGAGTGTCTTCACGTAAACCGGGCGCTGCCGGCGCCGGGAATCGTCGCGACGTTCTTTGATCAGTTCAGTTTCAGATCGCCCGGCTTCACCCAGCCGATCTTCCGCAGAACCAGATTCAGGAGCGGACAGATGACCGCAGGCAGCACGAACGCGATCAGCAGAAGCCCAGTCCAGTCTGCCGCCGTGACCGAAACGCGCGCGCCGCCGGAGATCTCTTTGACCCAGCCCGAATAAACGCCGATCGGCCCGACCAGTCCGCAGGTGCCCATGCCGGAAGATACCGGCGCGCCGTTCATTTCCAGCCGGAAAAGACACGTCGCCAGCGGCCCGGTGATCGCCGAGGTCACCACAGGCGCGATCCATATGCGGGGATTTTTCACGATGTTGCCCATTTGCAGCATCGAAGTGCCAAGCCCCTGAGAGATCAGGCCGCCCCATCGGTTTTCCGGAAAGGACATGACGGCGAAGCCCACCATCTGCGCGCAGCAGCCGGCGACAGCCGCGCCGCCGGCAAGCCCCGTCAGCCCCAACGCCGCGCAGATCGCCGCCGACGAGATCGGCAGCGTTAGCGCCAGGCCGACGACGACGGAAACGACGATCCCCATCCAAAACGGCTGAAGCGTCGTCGCGACCATGACGATATTGCCGATTTTCATCGCGGCTTCGCCCAGCGCCGGAGCCCACCACGCGGACAAAGCGGCGCCGACTCCGATCGTCACGAGAGGCGTGACCAGAATGTCAACTTTGGTTTCCCTGGAAACAGCTTTTCCAAGCTCGGCCGCGACGATCGCCACAAACAGGACGGACAGCGGCCCGCCGGCGCCGCCAAGCGCGTTGGCGGAAAAGCCGACCGAAACGAGCGAAAACAGCACGAGCGGCGGGCAGTGCAGGGCATAGCCGATGGCCGTGGCCATAGCCGGACCGCTCATGACCGAGGCAAGCCCGCCCACGGTGTAGACCGTCCCTCTGATGGCGATGATGGGCTCCGTCAGGCATGAAATCCGAAACTGGATGCCCAGCGTGTTGATGATGGTGCCGATCAGCAGCGAACAAAACAGTCCCTGCGCCATCGCGCCCAGCGCGTCGATGCAATATCGCCTGACCGAAATGTCGATGTCCTTGCGGCGCAGAAATCGTCTTACCTTTTCCACTTGCGTCCCCCACTTTTCATTTTTTTCAGTCTCCTCGCACAGCAAACGTCCCGGCCTGTTCCGACAAGCCGGGACGATCGTCCTGTCAGGGTTCTCCCCGACCGCCGCCTCGCATTATCAGTCCCGCGGCAAGGCCGGAGAGCATTCGATATTTCCGGCCGGGAACCGGTGTGATTTTACCATTGCACGGGGCTTTTTTCAAAGATCCGGCGGCTGCCCCCGCTGTCGCGCGGCGGAGATTGAAGACCATGCGGCGTCCCCTCCGGGAAAAAGCATGAAAATGCCTCTTCCCGCGAACAGGTTCGCCCGCTTTCATTAATAAAGAGGACGCCTCGAAATCGATCGGGGCGTCCCTTTTTTTTGTATATTCCGTTTCGAAGTTTCCCTGCGCCTTTGCGTCCCGCGGAGGCCGTTCATTTCGGCGATCGAGCTCTCACCGGCCGAAGAGCCTGGCGAAGAATCCCTTTTTCTTGATCTTGCCCTGGTCGATGTCGATCGACTTCTGAAGGCCTTCGGCGAGCGCTTCCTTGACGTCGCCGCCCTTGAGCGCCGCTTTCAGCGCTTCGTTGGCGGTCTTGTAGGCGTTCTTCACCTGCAGCTCCTCTTTGTCGCGGGCGTTTTGAATGCCGCGCGACACTCGATAGTCGCACATGCCGCAGATGTTCCTGTAGAACCTCTGCACTTTGTCGGCGTCGGCTTCTTTGGGAATTTTGATGAGGATCTCGGGAACGGCGGCGTCGAAGTAAGGGATACGGAGCTCCCAGCCGTCGTTTTTCTTGTCGGCGGACAGTTTCTCCTTGAGCGTGATCAGAGTGCTGTAGTCGCGCACGGCTTCGCGCGGCGCGGCGCCGACGCTGCGCTCGACGAAGGCCTCGCTGGGGTTCCACTTGCGGATGCTGCTGAAGTAGAACACGGGACGGTGCTCGTAGCGCTGCGTTTCCGGCGTGGAAATCGTGAAGATGTCGCCGCCGCCCTTCTGGCTGCGGAAATGGATGATCCTCCCCCTGCCGGCGTCCAGATATTCGTCGCTCAGTTCCACGCCGTCGAGGAGCTTCTCGTCGCGCTCCGAGCGCGCGAACATCTCGGCGACCTGATCCTTGGTCAGATGGTCGACGCGCGCGAAGGGGTTGCCCTTCTTGCGGCAGTCGTCGCAGACGTAATCCTTGCTGCTCATCTTGCTGCGGCTCATCATGCCGACTTCTTTGCCGCAGAACGCGCAGGGTTCCTTGCTGAACAGGGCCATGATTTTCCCTCCTTTTTTCGAAAAACGGCCTGCCGGCACTCCTGAAAAGGAGCCGGAGGCCGTTTCTTCAACGATAAACGAGCTCTAGAATCCGTCGACGCGGAACACGACGAGTTCGTAGGTGGACTTGTCGGCGCGCTCGCGGCGGGTCAGCGTCAGCAGGCCGCCGTCGGGCAGCAGGACGCCGTTCTCGTTGTTGGTCACGCCGGTGGTGGGGCTGTCGTAGAGTTTTTTGACGTCATTGAGGCGGCCGATCGGATTGCCTTCCTTGTCCCACAGAATGACGACGCTCTGCAGCGGCAGGGCGACGAAGCCGTTGGCGGTTTCGCCCGCGAAGTAGACGCCGCCCATGGAGTTTTTGGCCGGTTCCTTGAGAATCTTTTCCAGTTTGCCGCCGTGGTCGTAGACGAAAAGCGCCGTCTCCTTGGAGCCGGCTTCGCGGCCGCTGATATAGATGTGGTTGGCGTCGATGCGCAGATAGGCGTTGACCATAGAGTCGATCTCGGCCAGAGGAAAGTCGACGGTCGTGACAGTCCCGTCCGCGGCGATCTCGTACTTCTTCATCTCCGCGCCCTTGCGGCCGTAGCGCTCGAGTCCCCAGCTCCCCGAGGGGTGCATGACCAGTTCGCGCGGCCCTTTGATTTTCTCGACAGCGCCGTCCTTGATGCGGCAGGAGCCGGAGCCGACTCCGCCCAGCCAGATCGCGCCGTCGTCGGTGACGGTCATGGTCTGGTAGTTGGATTTGGCGTCAAGCTCGATGTCGGCCTTCTTGACCAGTTTGCCGCCGTCGAGGGTATACTCGGCGAGCTTGCAGGCGTTGCTGAGGATATACGCCCTGGCACCGTCGGACCAGATGCGGTTGCCGCCGATCACGGACTGGACGATGATGGGGTCGATGGGGACGTGTTTGCTGTTCAGCGTCGCGGAGCCGACTTCCGCGGAGTGCTCGGCGCTGGCGTAGGGCGTGCCGTTCCAGTACCAGGGGCCGTCCTTTTTGCCAGCGTCGGCGACTTTGAACTGAAGTCCCTTCAGCAGCGTTGTGACGTCTTCCAGCTTTTCCTTGGAATTGGCCGAAATCTGAATGGTCTCGCCGGCGCCCTCGACGCGGGCGAGATAGTCGATCCTAGACGAATCTTCTTTGACGAGGCAGTCCACGCCGCCCACCGGGACGAGCGTGTAGGAACGCTTTTCCGCGTATTCGTACGGGTCGAAGCCAAGTTGTTCGAGATAACGGCGGAAGTTCGACTGATTTTCGATATTCGCCTTGATGTCCACCAGCGCGTCGCTCTTCTTGGCATCGGCCGCGCTGGGGATGTGGATCCGCAGCGTCGAAGCCTTCTGGCTGTCCTTGAGGTCTTTTTTCTCGTCGAAGGTCCAGCCCGCGTCGGTCTCGTAATCCAGCGTGAAATAGGTCGCCTCGATCTTTTTGACTTCGGCCCGGGCCGCGCCGCACACACAGGCGGCCAATCCCGCCGCCGTCACAACACTCATAACTTTTCGCGCAGAAATGTTCTTCATCGCCATGCTCCTTTCGCAAACGCGCTTTCCCCGCCGCGCGGCGACGAAAAACGTCTTTCTTTATCCAGCCCCCGCCGGATGCCCGCACACGTTTTTGAAGCCGATATCAGCATACTCGCCGCGTGGAAAAAAGCATCACCCGTTCGGGTGAAACTATAACAAACGTATGTCAAGATAACATCATGCCCGCTCTCGGTACAAACGTTTCCTTTTCAGTTACGAGTCACGCCTTGGGAAGCGGTCTCGCCGGCAGCACGGGGATCGCCGCGATCAGAGCCTTTGTGTAGGAAGCCTGAGGACGAGACAGCACTTCGGCGGCGGGCCCTTCCTCGCAAAGGCGCCCGCGCTGCATGACGAGGATGCGTTCGGCGGCGCGGGCCGCCAGCTTCAGGTCGTGCGTGACGAAAATCAGGCTTATGCCGCGCTCCACGTGTCGGCGCAGCACCGCGATGATGTCGCCGCGCGTCGACGCGTCCTGCATGGAGGTCGGTTCGTCGCAGAGCAGCAATTCCGGCCCGAGCATCAGCGCCCGGGCCAGTTCGACGCGCTGGCGCTGGCCGCCCGAAAGCCCGACGGCGCGGGAGTTAAGGACACGATCGCCCGTCAGCCCCAGCTCGGCCAGAAGCGCTTTGGCTCTGGCACGAACGTCTTCTTTTGTATGGCCGCGCCGGGCGATCGCCGCCGGTTCCATCACAGCGCCCAGCGCGGTCAGCGACGGCGGCAGCGCTCCGTACGGATCCTGCGGCACGTAACCGCAGCGCTGGCGTATTTTCGAAAGATCCGCCGCGGCGAGTTCCTGCAGATCGTGCCCGAAAAGCGCCACCGATCCCGCCTCCGGCGGCACGAGGCCGATCAGCGCGCGCAGCAGCGTGGTTTTGCCGCTGCCCGATTCGCCGACGACGGCCAGCGTCCGCCCCTTTTTCACGGCGAAGGAAAGCCCCGCGATCGCCCGATGTTCGCCGCCGTTCTTGGAACGAAAGCTCACGAAAAGATTTTGCACCCGAATCGTCGCTTCCACAGCCATCTCCCCTTCGCCTCAAAGTATCGCGCGCACGAGCCGGCGCGTGTAGGGATGACGGGGCGCCGTCAACAGATCTTCCGGTGCGCCGCGCTCGACCAGTCGGCCGTCTTTCATCACGAAAAGCCGTGAACAGACGGACGCGGCCATGGGCAGGTCGTGGGTCACAAGCAGCACGGTCAGCCGCTTTTCCCGCTGCAGCCGGCGCAGCAATCCGAGAATGCCGGCCTGGGTGATCACGTCAAGCGCCGTGGTCGGTTCGTCGGCCAGCAGCAGCGACGGTTCGCAGGCCAGCGCCAGGGCGATGGCGGCGCGCTGTTTCTGGCCGCCGGACAGTTCGTGAGGATAACGACGGGCGACGGCGGCGTCCAGTTCGGCTTCCGTCAGCAGCTCGGCGACGCGCGCCTTGGCCGCCCCGCCGCGCAGGCGCAGATGAACGCGCAGAACTTCCTCGATGTGGGCCCCGATCGTTTTGACGGGCGTGAAGGAATTCTGCGCCCCCTGCGGCACCAGCGCGATTTTTTTCCAGCGCAGGCGGCGCAGCGATTCCTCGTCGAGCGCCAGAAGGTTCTGACCGGCGAAGATGATGGCGCCGGTTGCGACGCCGCTCGCAGGCAGAAGCCCCAGCGCCGCCATGACGACGCTGGTCTTGCCGCTGCCCGATTCCCCGACAAGGCCGACGAAAGCTCCCTGCGGCACGTCGAACGACACCCCCGAAACCGCCTCATGAGACTGGCCGGCGTAACGGACGCGGAGCTCTTCAACGTTCAGCATGATCTTCCCCTCTCAGCCGCGGGTCGATGCGCTCTTCAAGGAAACGCCCCATGTCCATAAAGATCAGACACAGCGACACGATGCCGAGACCGGGCGGCACGATCAGCCACCACGCGCCTTCGGTAAACGCGCCGAAAGAGTGCGCTTCGTGCAGCATTCGCCCCCACGACACCAGGCGCGGATCCGACAATCCCAGAAAAGCCAGCCCCGCTTCCGCCAGAATTGCGCCCGGCACCCCCAGAGCCAGATTGGCCAGCACGATCGGCGCCGTCTCGGGGACCAGATGACGCCGAAGAATATAACTTTTTTTCGCGCCGAGCGCCTTCAATCCCTCCACCCACGGACTTTCGCGGACGGTCAGCGTCAGCGCGCGCACCGAACGGGCCGTTCCCATCCACGAAAAAATCGACAGGATCAGCACAAGCTGCCACAGTCCTTTGCCCCACAAACCGGCCAACGTCATCAAAATCGGCAGCGTGGGGATCGCCAGCAGGATGTCCACGACGCGCATGATCAGAGCGTCGATCCAGCCGCCCACGTAACCGGCCGTCAGCCCGAAGCCGAGACCCAGCAGCGTCGCCGCCAGCGTCGCGCTGATGCCGACCGTCAGCGACGTGCCGATGCCGTTCAGCAACAGGGCAAGAACGTCGCGCCCGCGTTGGTCGGTGCCCAGCAATCCCTGTTTCTGACCGCGCAGGATCAGTTTGAGGCGAAAATTCTCCGCGCCGCCGACCGCCAGTTCATAACGCCCCCGCTGCGGAAAAAGCCGCTCCGTGCCGCGGCCGATCAACGGCAATCCAAGACGCTGCTTGAAGATCATGTCCCGCGCGTCCAGATTGAGCCAATACTTTTCCTGTCCGTCACAGCGCACCAACTCAAAATCCTTTTCCGGGGTGCGCCACGTCACGGTCACCGTCCGGTCGGGATTCGCCGTGATCTCGCCCTCCAGCGCGAAAATCGCCGCCGGCTGCGTTTTCCAGTCGAAGGCCAGGCCCGACGCGCCGGCCCGCAGGCCGTCGCCGTCTTTTGCAAAACCGTCCTGCGCCAACGTCGCGCGTCCGCCGGCAACCGAGATCTCCGCCGTTTTCGACGTCGAAAGATCCCCTCGCCACCAGAGCGGCCGGGCAAACGGCGCTCCCACGACGTCGGCGGGGTCGTCCAGCAGCCGCGGACCGACGATTCCCGCCGCGGCGATGAAGACAAGGGACCAAAAGGAAGCCCGCCTGAAAAAACCGCTCATCGGTTCATCCCCTCGAGGCGCACGCGCGGGTCGACCAGTCCATAGGCGACGTCGGCCAGCAGGTTGCAGACGACCGTGATCAGCGCCAGCAAATAAAAGGAAGCCCCCGCCGCCGGATAATCATGGCCCGAAAGCGCCTCGAGCAAAAACGCCCCTACGCCGCGCAGCGAGAAGACCGTCTCGGTGATCACCGCGCCGGAAACGAGTCCCGGCACCGACATCAGCAGGATCGTCACGAGCGGCGGCAGGATCGTGCGGAAGGCATGTCCGTAAATCACGCGGCGTCTCGTCAAGCCGCGGGCGCGAGCCATCAGCACGTAATCTTCGCCAAGCGCGCGGACCATCAGATTGCGCACGTACAGCGCCCAGCCGCCGAAGCCCATCAACGTCAACGACAGCACCGGCAGCACCAGATGCCAGGCGCGGTCGGCCAGCAGCGCCCAAGCGCCCGACGGGGCGGGGACCGACAGGCTGCCGCGCAACGGAAAGATCGGGAAGTCGTGCGCCAGTAGCATGAGCAGCACCAGCTGCACAAAAAAGCCCGGGAACGACGACATCACCGCGCCGACGCGCAGGACCGTTCGTTCCAGCCATGATCCGCGTTTCACCGCCGCCTTCACGCCGAGCCAAACGCCCAGCGCCGCCGAGCAGAGCATGGCCAGCGACATCAAGATCAGCGTGCCGGGCAAGCGCGAAAGCAGCTCGTCCCAAACGGGTTTTCGGCTCAGGAACGACAGGCCGAAACGGAACGTCAGCATCTGCTTCAGATACAAAAAGAACTGTTCCAGCAGGGGGCGCTCCAACCCGTAGAGTTCACGCAGGCGTTCCTTGGCCTGCGGCGAAAAGTTCGGGTCGATGATGGTGCTCACGGCGTCGCCAGGCATCACCCGGAAAAGGACGAAGTTCAGCGCCAGCACTGCCGCCAGCACGGCCAGCGAGGCCAGCACGCGGCACAGCAGCCAGTTTTTTCTCATCGTCTTTCCACCTCCTCCGGCAGCCGCAGATAACAGGGATTGCGTTTCATCATCACGTACTCGCCGGGGCGGTATTCCTCGAGCATGAAGGGGCCGGCGCCGACGAGGCCGCACGGGCCGAATTTCTCTTCGTGGTCGAGGGGGTCCCAGTTTTGCCAGTCTTTGACGTTTTCCACGATCCGCGCCGGCATCCAGGGCAGCCCGGCGACGTTGTCGAGATACCAGTAGCTCACGCCCTTCATGGTCACCGTCAGCTCGCGGGCGTTCGGCGCCTCCGTTTTCGCCACGTCCTTGACGGCGTCGAAGAAGCGGGGAATTTCGTTTTTATGGACGAAATCGATCGTCGCCTTCAAGTCGCCGGCCGTCAGCGGCGTGCCGTCATTCCATCGCAGATTCTCCTTCAGCCGGAAGCGCAGCACGGTATGAGCGGCGGCGCCTTCGCCCGCCGTCTCGACGCGCCATTCTTCCGCCAGAGCGGGGATGTCCTCGAGCGTGAAAGGGTTGGAAGCGAGCAGGCCCTCATAGACCATGCCGAGCACCTACCACGAATAGGCGCTGCTGGCGGTAAATGGATTCAGGCTGCGCGGTTCCTCGGCCAGCGCCATGGTCATGGTGCGCGTCCTCCCGTCGCGCGGTTCGGCCATCATCAACGTCCACATGTTGTCGGCGGTGATCCTGTCCGTCGACAGCACATTCCGCCATTTTTTCGAGACGGCCGCCACGGAGAAGCGGCTGTAAACGGGCACCGACGGCACCAGTTCGCCGAGCAGGCGCTGCGCTTCCGCCGACGCCCGTTTCGCCGAAGCCTTGTCGGGCGCGAAGCGCAGTTTCGTCAGCGCCGCGTCGAGCGCCGCGTCGTGAGTGCCGGTCATGTTGTAACCGCCGGCAACGTCCATGGCACTATGGTAAAAGCTGTAAAGCGAATCGGGATTGCGCCCCATGGACCAGCCCAGCACCGCCAGCGAATAGTCCTTGCGATCCAGGCGCGCGACCATGGCGGAAAAGTCCAGCGGTTCCACTTCCACGTCGAAGCCGGCGGCGTTCAGAGAGTCGGCGAGGCGCTCCGCCATTTCCGCCGTGGTCGGCGCCACGCGGGCCAGCGGCGCCAGCAGCGTGATTTTGGGCAGCGGGCGGCCGTCGGGAGCCGTCAGTTTTCCCGCAAAGTTGAAGCGGTAGCCGCAGGAAAGCAGTTTCTCGCAGGCGGCGGCACGGTCGAAAATATTGCGCGTGCCGTCCGGGCTCGCCCATGGCGAAACGGGCGGCAGCCAGCCGTTGATGGGCTCGCAGTAGCCGGAATAAATGCTGCGCACCATGCTGTTGCGGTCGATGGACTGAGCCGCCGCCTGGCGGACGATCCGATCGTTCCACGGGGCGCGGGTGTTGTTCATGAGCAGGAAGAACGCATGAAAGCCGCGCGCCAGCGACATTTCCAGATTCGGATCGGCGCTCAGGCGATCGATGTCCGCGGGGCGGGCGATGTCGCCGACGATGTCGAGCTCGCCGTTCTCCGCCGCCAGCACCTGCGCATCGGCGTTGGCGACGATGACCAGGCACAGCTTTTCGATTCGCGGCCCGGTCACTTTTTCCGGATCGAAGGCCGGCGCGCCCGACGACGGCCAGGCGCAGCACAGAAGCAGCGCCGTCAGCGCCGCGACTTTTTTCATTCCGATCACCTCATTGGGGATCCGATGCGACCCGCATCGTCTTTGA
>NZ_ADFP01000112.1 GCF_000177335.1 Pyramidobacter piscolens W5455 | reverse complement strand
CGCGCCCGGCGCGCCGAGACGGCAAACGGCCGCCGGCATGGGGCCGCCGCGCGTGGTGAGCTGCATCGCGGCGATCGTGAATTCCCTGCCCATGGCGAGCATGCGCTCCATGGCGCGGTCGGTGACGGTCAGTTTCAGTTCGGGCATGTTTCCCTCCTCAGTTCAGGGGCGCGCGCCGGCGTCGATGAAGCCGAGCTTTTCCATGACACGGCGCAGGTCGTCGGGAGCCGGGGCGCGGAACGTTTTGCCTTCGAGATGCGACAAAAACGCCGGCAGCCCGTTGAGCGTCAGGCTGCGGGCGTGCAGCATGGGGCGCTTGACGCCGAGCGATCTCAGCTGACCTTTGGAGCCGAAGTCGCCGTACTTGACGTCGCCGAGCAGCGGATGGCCGACGTGGTTCATGTGCACGCGGATCTGGTGCGTGCGCCCCGTGAGCAGATGCACCTCGGCCAGACTGAAGGCGCCGCTGCTCGTCAGGCGTTTGTATTCGGTGACGGCGCGCTCGCCTTTGGGATCGACGCGCACCAGTTTCTTGTCGGCGTCCTTGAGCAGCGGCACGTCGATGCGGCCGCGCTCGGGCAGTTCGCCGATGACGATGGCCCAGTAGCGCTTGTCGGCGCGGCGGGCTTTGAAGCATTCCATCAGCGCGCGCGTGGTCGGGCCGTCCAGAGCCAGCGCCATGACGCCGCTGGTGTTGCGGTCGAGGCGGTGCACGAGCTGGGGCGGAAATTCGGGATCGACGGCGTAGCCCAGCGCGCGCGTGACGACGCTGTCCTCGCCCTTGACGTCGGGCTGGCTCAGCAGCCCGGCGGGCTTGTTCACGACCATCACGCAGCGGTCGCTGTAAATGACGTCGAGCGGCAGCCGGCGCGGCGTGCCGTCGGGCATTTCGGCGCGGCCGACGGTGCCCGGCTCTTCCCACGGCACCCAGACGTGCTGTCCCTCGAGGACGCGGTCGTTCGGCTGGCAACGTTTGCCTTCGAGGCGCACGGCTCCCTTGCGGAAGTATTTCATCATCGCGCCCAGCGGCACGCCGGGCCACATGCCGCGCAGCACGGAATCGAGGCGGCGGCCCTCGTCGTGGCGGCTGATCTGGAATTGCCAGCTCATGGTCAGCGGGGCTGCTCGGGGCGCCATTTCCACAGGCGCCGCTGCGTGGAAAAATCGAAGTCGGAGATGGCGCGGTCCGCTTCCATGCCGCCGTCGAGTTGTTCGACGGCGCCGTGCCAGCTGTTGAGGTAAAAATCCAGATTGTCCGCCGCCGCCACGATCATGGCTTCGGGCGTGGCGGGCAGCACCGGCGAGCCGAATTCCTTCTGTCCGTGGTGGCTGAGGATGATGTGCGCCAGCAGCGTGCGCGTCAGCGGCGTGAGCTTGAACTCGTCCGCCAGCCTGACGAAGCGCGCGTAGCCGGTGGCGATGTGGTCGAGCACCGTGCCTTCCAGCGTCGATTCGGGGCCGGGATCGAGCGCGTAGGTGTCGAGCTTGCCGAGGTCGTGCAGCAGCGCTCCGGCGACGACGATGTCGAGGTCGGGCTCGTACGCGGTGCCCTGGTAGCTCTGGGCGACGGCCTTCGCGGAACGCGCCACGCCGAGCGTGTGTTCAAGCAGGCCGTGCAGGTAGGCGTGATGGTGCGCCACGGCGGCGGGGAAAATCTTGAAGGCCTGCCACGTTTCGCTGTTGGGACGAAAGACGAAGCGCAGGAATTCGCCCGCTTCGCCGCCGCAGCCGTTGACGAGCTGCCAGAATTCGGCCTCCAGCCGGTCGGCGGGGACCCCGGCGGCGCGGATGAACGCGGCCGGACGGTACTCTTCGCGCTCCTGATCGACGAGCCAGATCTGGTTGAACTGGTACTGCGGCTTACCCTTGAATTCGGTGATCGAGCCGATCAGCCCCGCCGTTTCGCCCTTGAGGTTCTGCACCAGCGGCGAAGAGGCGGGATCGCCGATTTCCTTTTTGACGCCGTCCTTGAGGTCGAACCACTGGGCGTTGCCCCAGACCTTGGCGTCGAGAACCCCCGATTTGTCCATGACGGACATGATCCAGTAGGGTTTGTCGTTTTTGTCGCGCTTTTCCTTGAGCTCCGTGACCAGGCCGACGGACTGGAATTTGGAATCGACGGGAAGCGCGCGCACCTCCGCGAGCGTTTTGTTCGACATGAAAAAACTCCTTTGCGTGATGAGAGTGGCTCGGCTGAAAAAGATCCTGCCGCGAACAACTTATAATATCACCGCCAAAAGTCAAGAGGCAAAGCGCCAAAAAGATCGTGAGAGTTGATTTTCTTTGCCAATTCTGCCGAAGAAAACGAATTGTGATAAACTTTCACTGGGTTACGGAGGTGGTGGCTTTGCTGAAAATCATCAGTGGAAACGAATCGGACCGAGGGCTTGTGCACGCGCGGGTGTCTCCGGTCGATATGAACCGATATGCTCTGACCGACGGCGGTTTCGTGGAGCTCGAAGGCGAACGTCGCTCGGCTTTCCGCGTGGTCTACGACGCTTCCGTCGACGAAGGCTGCGTGGGGCTCGATCCCGTCGGCATGGAGAATCTCGGCCGCGGCGAAGGGGGCGAGGCGCGCCTTTATCGCTGCGAGCTGGGCTATGCCGAGCGCATCGTGCTGATCCCCATGGCGGCCGTCGCCGCTGGCGAGCTGGACCGAGGCTATATCCGCGCGCGCCTGCGCGACCTTCCGGCGAGCGTCGGCGACGAAGTGCGGATCCTGTCGCCTTACGGAAACGAACTGCGTCTGCGCGTGGCCGAAACGATGCCCAGCGGCGCCGTGATGGTGACCGCCTCCACCGACGTCGTTCTCGAGCGGGCCCAGATCGGCGCCCTGAAACCGAAAAAGATCACCTATGCCGACATCGGCGGATTGGACGCGCAGCTGCGCCGCATCCGCGAGATGATCGAACTGCCGCTGAAGTTTCCGGAGGCTTTTGTGCGCCTTGGCGTGGAGCCGCCGAAGGGCGTGCTCCTCTACGGCCCTCCCGGCACCGGCAAGACGGTGATTGCCCGCGCCGTGGCCAACGAAAGCGACGCCTGGTTCACGAGCATTTCCGGCCCGGAGATTATCGGCAAGTATTACGGCGAGAGCGAGGAGCGCCTGCGCGCCGTTTTCGAGGAAGCCCAGCAGAACGCGCCGGCCATCGTCTTCATCGACGAGGTGGACGCTATTGCCCCCAAACGCGAGGAAATGGGCGGCGAGAAACAGGTGGAACGGCGCGTCGTGGCCCAACTGCTGACGCTGATGGACGGCCTTTCGTCGCGCGGCCAAGTCGTGGTCATCGCCGCCACGAACATCCCCAACACGCTCGATCCGGCGCTGCGCCGTCCCGGGCGTTTCGACCGCGAGATCGCCGTGCCCATCCCCGACCGCAACGGCCGCCTGGAGATCCTGAAGATCCACACGCGCGGCATGCCGTTGTCGGAAAGCGTGGATCTGGAGCGTCTGGCCGACATCACGCACGGTTTCGTCGGCGCCGACCTGCAGGCCCTCGCCAAGGAATCGGCCATGATGGCGCTGCGCCGCCTGCTGCCGTCGCTTGACGACGCGGCGAAACTGAAGGACGAAAGCTTCCTCTCCTTGGAGATCACCATGAACGACTTTCTCACGGCGCTGCGCGAGATCGAGGCGTCGGCCATCCGCGAAGTTTTCGTGGAAATCCCGAATACAACGTGGGATGACGTGGGCGGCCTGAAAGACGCGAAGGAAAAACTCGTCGAGGCCGTGCAGTGGCCGCTCAAACAGGGCGATTTGTTTCGCCGCTGGGGCGTGACGCCGCCGCGGGGCATCATGATCCACGGCCCCTCGGGAACGGGCAAGACGCTGCTGGTCAAGGCTCTGGCCCACGAGAGCGGCGTGAACTTCATCACCGTCAAGGGCCCGTCGCTGATGTCGCGTTACGTGGGGGAAAGCGAGCGGGCCCTGCGCGAAGTGTTCCGCACGGCCCGGCAGGCGGCGCCGTCGATCCTCTATTTCGACGAGATCGACTCGCTGACGCCGCGCCGCGGCAACGACGGCAGTTCGCAGGCGCAGACCGCCGACCGCGTTATCAGCCAGTTTTTGGCCGAGATGAGCGGCATCGAAGACATGGGAGGCGTGGTGGTGGTAGCGACGACGAACCGCATCGACCGCATCGATCCGGCCCTGTTCAGCGCCGGCCGTTTCGAACTGGCGCTGGAGCTGCCCATGCCTGACGAAGCGGCGCGCGAGGAGATCCTGCGCATCCATCTGCGCAAGCTCCCTCTTGCGGGGCTGTCGTTCCGCGATCTGGCCGTACGGACCGAAGGCATGAACGGCGCCGAGATCGCGGCGCTGTGCCACGCCGCCTCCATGGAGGCGCTGCGCGAACAGATCCGCAACGGAACCGACGTTTCGCCCTGCCTCGAGCGGCGTCATTTCGAGGCGGCTTTTCGGGCGGAAAAACTGCGCCGTCAGGCGCTGGAACGTGAAAACGGCGACGAAGCGGATGTTTCGTAAGCTTTTGCCCGCGCTGGCGCTGGCGATTCCGTTTCTGCGCTGAGAGGGCGGCGAAGCGCGGCCGAGTTTCAAGAAAATCGAAAGGGTCTGTTTGCGAAAACAGGCCC
>NZ_ADFP01000111.1 GCF_000177335.1 Pyramidobacter piscolens W5455 | reverse complement strand
CGATTTCCGTTTTTCAAAGCGGTTCTTCAATGACAAAACTCTGTGCCGGTGTTATAATCTCCTTCATTATATTATATATGATTGTCAATTATAATTGACTGTGAAAACGAATGGGAGCTGCCACATGCTTGAGATCAGCCATCTAAAAAAGAGCTACAACGGCCAGCCGGTGCTGCGGGACGTGAACCTGACGCTGGCGCAGGGCGAGGTTATGGCGGTTATCGGCCCGTCGGGAACGGGTAAGTCCACGCTGTTGCGCTGCGTCAACTTTCTGGAGCGCCCCGAGAGCGGGACGATCACCCTCGACGGACTGACGGTCGACGCCGCCCGCGCCACGCAGGCCCAGATCCACGCGCTGCGGCGTCAGACGGCCATGGTCTTTCAAAATTACAATCTGCTGCGCAATCTGACGGCGCTGGAGAACGTCATGGAGCCGATGGTCACGGTCCAGCGCCTGCCGCGCGTTCAGGCTCGCAGACGGGCCTTGGAACTTCTGGACAAGGTGGGGCTGGCCGACAAAGCGGATTTTTATCCGCGCAAAATGTCGGGCGGCCAGCAGCAGCGCGTGGGAATCGCCCGCGCCATGGGCGGCGACGCCAAGGTGATTTTGTTCGACGAGCCCACGTCGTCGCTGGATCCCGAGCTGATCGGCGAGGTGTTGGCGGTGATCCGGCAGCTGGCGGAAGAGCACACGACCATGGTGATCGTCACGCACGAGATGAAATTCGCCCGCGAGGTCGCCGACACGATGATCTTTCTCGAGGACGGCATCGTCGCCGGCGAAGGCACGCCTGAAGAGATCTTCGAGCGTTGCGGGAACGAACGCATCCGCCGTTTCGTGCACCGCGTCATGGATCAGTAGGGAGGCGCGGGAAAATGCTTTTCGACTTCAAAAGCTTTACCGAACTGTTTCCGCTGGTCCTGTCCTCGCTGGGGCTGACGGCGGAGATCGCCGCCCTCTCGCTGGCCGGCACGCTGGTCCTTTCCACGGTTATCGCCATCGTGCGCTATTACAAATTCCCTCTGCTGACGCAGTTTTTCGACGCGTTCGTGACCGTGTTCCGCGCCACGCCGCTGGTGGTGGCGCTGTTCATGATTTTCTTCGCGCTGCCCTGCCTGATTCCGGCGCTCAAGGCGATGACGCCGTTTCAGGCCACGGTCGTCAGCCTGATCTGCAACACGTCGGCCTTCATGGCGGAAAGCTTCCGCGCCGCGCTGGAGTCGGTGGACAAGGGACAGATCGAGGCCTGCTACTCGATGGGCATGACGCGGGCCCAGGCGATGCGGCGCGCCATTCTGCCCCAGGCTTTCGTCGTCGCCGCGCCTTCGATCGGCAACCATTTCATCGGCATCATCAAGGGCACGGCGCTGGGCTTCACCGTCGGGCTGGCCGATGTGATGGGCACGGCCAAAATGGAGGCGGCGCTGAGCCTGCGCTTTTTCGAGGCCTATCTGTGCGTGACCATCGTCTACGTGGCGATCGTGCTGATCGTCGAGTTTTTCCTGCGCCGGATCGAGCGGCGGCTGCAAGATCTTTATTAGCTCCCGTTCTTTTCGATAGATCAAAATTTTCAAGGAAGGTGTTTTTTGATGAATTTGAAACGTATCTGCGCTCTCTCCCTGACCGCTGCGGCGCTGATCGCCGGCGCGGCTTTCGCCGCCGACGCGCCGAAGGAGATCACGGTCGCTTCCGGCAACAGTTCCGTCCCCAACACCTATTTCTCCAAGGGACAGCACCTCGGCACCGAACCCGACATCTGGGCCGCCATCGCCGCGAAGACCGGGCTGAAAGTCAACTTCGTCACCGGCGAATTCAACACGCTCTTCGGCTATCTCGATTCCGGACGTGCCGATACGGTGGGCAACACGATCACCGTCAACCAGAAACGCATCGACAAGTACAGATTTTCCGAGCCGTACGCCTACATCCCCGAAAAGCTCGTCGTTCATGAAGAGCGCACGGACCTGAAACGCCTTAAGGATATCGACGGCCTGAAATGCGGCTACAGCGCCGGATCCAACGGAGGCAACCTGTTCAAGCAGATCGCCGAGAAGGAAGGCATCAAGGTCGAACTGGTCGTTTTCGACAGCAGCGACCTGCTCAACGAAGCCTTTCGCCAGGGCAAAGTGGACGTGATGATCTTCGCCGGCAGCGAGGCGGCTTTCAAGATCAAAAACGGCTTCCTCAAGGCCCGCACGGTCGAGGAGAACATCGCCGTCGGCGAGAAGGCGTTCCCGTTCCGCACCGACGACACGTCGCTGGCGCTGCGCGCCATCGTCACCGGGGCCATTCGGGAGATGAAGGCCGACGGCACGCTGAGTGCCATCTACCAGAAGTGGTTCGGCGACGATTTCAGCCAGCCTCCCGCCGGTTACGTCTCGCCCTGGAAGCTCGATTGATCCCCGTTCCGACACATCGAGAGCCGCCGTCCGCACGGCGGCTTTTATTTTCATCGGCGCTGTGTTAGTATGACGGCAGTCCGCCCCTGCTCGGCCTGGCGTCTTTCCGAAAACGGGGGCCATTTGGGAGGCTTCGCTTTGAAAAAATTCGACCACGGCGGAGACGTTTATTCCCGCGACGTCGATCTCGATTTCTCCGTCAATCTCAATCCGCTGGGCATGCCGCCGGCGGTGCACGAAGCGCTGCGGGCCGGCGTCGATTCCTACGCCGCCTATCCCGACCCGCACTGCCGCGCGCTGCGGGCGG
>NZ_ADFP01000110.1 GCF_000177335.1 Pyramidobacter piscolens W5455 | reverse complement strand
GCCCCGCATGAGCGCCGCAAGCCGCGCCGCCGCGCGCCGGTCGCCCCTCTGCCTTTGCCCGAAGCGCCCCGGCCGAAAGCCACGCTCAAACAGCGCCTCGGCAGCTGGCTGCGCCGCATGGGCGAACTGTACACGCAATCGTGACCGACGCCGCTTGGAGCGTTCGTGGCGGCCCCGAGGCAGTCTCCGCTCAAAGAAAGGCCGGCCCGCGATGAAGTGAAATTTCATCGCGGGCCGGCCTTTCTTTGGTTTCTCGGGATGCGGCTCAGCCGCGGCGGAACGTGACGACCCCCGCGGCGAGAAGCAGCGCGGCGATGACTCCGCCGGTGACAAGTCCCATGATGCTGTTTTCTTCGCTGTCTTTCAGCACTTCCTCACGGCTGAGGATGCCTTCCAGAACGCACGGGGCCTGATCGGGCGCGGGATGGAGCACGCCGTCCTTCTGAACGGCCTTCACCGTGACCTGACGCCCGCCGAGGTTGGAGATGCGGTAGGAGAAGCGCAGCGCGCCGCGCACGTTGACTTTGGAGCGCGACAGGTAGCGCTCGCTGCCGAGGAGCTTGCCGTACATTTCCAATCCGGCGCGCGCGAGCTCTCCGCCGTCGAACTCCTGGCAGAACGCCGGCGTCGGCAGCGTCTCGAGCAGTTCCGGCGCCAGGACGAAAGCGCCAAGCCTGGCTTCGCCGACGATCTTGCGGCTGCCCAGCGCTCCGGAATAGACTTTTCTCCACTCGTATTTGGGCTTGTCGGCTGTGCCGGCGTTTTCGTAGCGTTCGGTCAGGCGCTCGGCCTTGAGCGAGGGCAGCGTGACGTTCAGCTCTCCGTCCACCGCCGGCGCGGTCATCTCCAGAGCGCCGCTGCACACGACCAGGCGTTCTTCGTTTTCCGGCAGGACGGCCGGCTCGCTGAGGAACGCGGCGGCGGCCAGCTGTTCCTGCGCTTTCGGCATGTCGGTATGCATTTTCCAGACGAGCGCGCCCGTTCCGATTCCCAGCAGGACCAAAACGGCGCCAATGATTTTCTTCATGAAGCTTCCTCCTTCGTCAATGTCGTGATGGGGCCGGCGTTTCGAAAAAACGATTGTATTGTAGCAGAAGCGGACCGACCGGTCATCGCCCAAAGGGGTGAAGCGGCGCCGGCCGCGGGCGGACGGGCCGGCCCGTTTTTCACGCGGCGCTGCGAAGGCGCCGCCGTTTTTATGGTATTATGAACGAAGATCGGCTATAATTTTCGAACGATCGTGTGATCGCGGGCTGGATGTCGCGGCCCGCACAGAGGAGGGATTTCATCATGCACGTGTTCGCTTTTTTGCTGGCGGCCGCCGGAGTGGCGCTGTCCCTGTGCTACAGCGGCTGTCTCGCCATGATCGTGGAGAACGGTTTTGAGCTGGGCTGGCTGAAGGACTTCGCTTCGCTCGACCCCAAGTCGATGTGCGTCGTCGCCTCTTCCGTTCTGGCGGTGCCGGGGGCGCTGCTGGTCCTGTTCAGGAAAAAGTTTGCGGCGCTGCCGCTGTTCGCGGCGGCGGGGATTTCTTTGTACTGCGAGTTCGGCCTGAAAATCGTCTATCCCTACGTTCGCGCTTCGGCGGTGCTGTTCGCCGCGGCCGCGCTGATGGGCATGAAGGTTCGCGGCGCGGAGGACGAATACGGGGACGAGGAATATGTCGGCAAGGAACCCGAAATGGCCGAACCCGCTCCGGCGACGGCGCTCGACCGCGAAGTGAAAGAAGAACTCGCCGCGGCCGAGGAAGGAATGCCGGCCCCGAAGGCGGGCGGTTCGCGCCTCTGGGGTTTCCTGCTGGCGCTGGCGGCGGCAGGTTATACGCTCTGGCAGAGCGGCATGTGGCCGGTCGTGCAGGCGCACTTCATCGATCTTGAATGGTATAAGAATCTTCCCTCGCTCGACGCCAGATCGTTAAGCGCGCTTGCCGCGGCGGTTTTGGCCTTGTTGGGCGGCCTGCTGGCGCTGACGAAGCGCGCCGGCGGCACGCTGTTTTTGACCGTCGCGGCCGTGGTCTGCGCGGTGGCCCAGCTTCACTGGGAGGTCTGGTTCCCCGCATCGTGGGGCGCTTTTGTCCTCTGCCTTGTCGCCGGCGCGGTTTCCTGGCCCGGCGCGGCGGTAGACGAGGCCCGAGCGGGACGCCGCTACACGTCGGCTTATGTTTTCGCCTTTATCTTCGCGCTGACGGCTGCGGCCATTTCGCTTTATCAGAGCGGAGCGTGTCGCGTCCTTGGGGAAAAGTTCGGCGGCGAATTCTGCCTGGCCGCGCTGGGCGAACTGGACGCGAAGACGCTGTGCGTCACGGTGACCGCGGCGCTTGGCCTTGCCGGCGGGCTGCTGGCGCTCTGCGGCCTGCGCTTCTCCGCCTGGCTGCTGCTGGCGGCGATGTTCGTCTCGCTGGGCGGCGAACTGGTCTGGTCCGGGTATTACGCGTTCTCGTGGATCGCGCTGCTGCTGTACGCGCTCTCCGCGCTGCTGAGCAGCGCGTTGGTGAGGGCCGACGAGGAAACGCCCGTGAAGAAACTGTCGCTTTCCGTCGCCGTGATCGCCATGATGGCGGCGGCCGGAGCCGGAGGCGCGGCCGTGTGGTATTACGACAAGGACGCGATGGCGGAGAAGTTCCGCGACGCCCGTGCCAACGATCCCGCGTATCAGCAGATCGCCGAAGAGGTGAAAGCGAAGGATGCGAGGATCGCCGAAACGGACGGCAAAGTGCGGGAGCAAATGGGGCTTGTGGCCGAACGCGAGCAGAAGATCGGCGAGCTGACGGCGGTCAGCGCCGCCAAGGATGAAGAGATCAGGAATCTGACCGCCCGGAACGCGGAACGCGACGAACAGATCGCGGCGCTGAACGCCCGGCTCGAGCAGGCCAGGACGGATCTGGGCGCGGCGCAGGCCGAACGGAACCGGAAGTTTATCTATCTGCGCGGCGGCAACAACGTGCGCAGCGCGCCGAACGCCGACAAGGGCTCCAAAGTCATCGGCCGCCTCAGCAACGAAACAGCCGAAGTCGTCGGCGCGCAGGGCGGCTGGTATCAGGTCAAGGGAGCTTTCGGCGTCGGCTGGGTCTTCGGCAGGAACGCCGTGATGCTGGAACTGGGCAGATAAAACTTCAAAGCGAAGGACAACGGCGAAGAAGCCGCCTCGATCGATCTTGAGGCGGCTTCTTTCTTTGCGGGCGCCCGGCGGGCGCTTTTCCATCGGCGGGCGGCGGTGCTACAATATGAGGCGGCAAACAGAAACAGAGCGAAGGCGGTTGATGAAAGTGAAAAAACTGATAACGGCGATCTGGCTGATCATGGTCTGCGTCCCGGCCTGGGCGCGTCCGGAGGAGATCTTCCGGCTCGAAATCCCCGCGGAAGCGGGCGGCATGGCGCGCGCCGTCCGCCCCGACGGACAGATAAAAGAGCTGGGCAAAGTGCTGCGCGCGCCCACGGCCACGCGCTATCCCGGCTATACGGCCAGCGCTTGGGCCGAACCCGGCACGGTTGCGGCCACGGCGGTGAACGCGATCCACCTGACGGTTTCCGTGGAAAACGAAAAGGGGCGCATCGTCAGCCTTGTGCCGGCGGAGACGATCGCGCCCGCGGCGGGCGCGTCGGCGGCGTTCGTGATCGACTGCCCGGCCGGCACGGGGCTGTTCGGCGGC
>NZ_ADFP01000109.1 GCF_000177335.1 Pyramidobacter piscolens W5455 | reverse complement strand
TACAGAGAGAAGCGAGACCGGAAGGAGAAGCAGATCCCAAAAAGCCATCCCCAGTTCGGATTGCAGTCTGCAACTCGACTGCATGAAGTTGGAATCGCTAGTAATCGCGGATCAGCCAAGCCGCGGTGAATACGTTCCCGGGCCTTGTACACACCGCCCGTCACACCATCCGAGTCGGGTGCTCTCAAAGCCGGAGGCCTAACCGCGAGGAAGGATCCGCCTAAAGAGTGTCCGGTGAGGAGGGTGAAGTCGTAACAAGGTAGCCGTACGGGAACGTGCGGCTGGATCACCTCCTTTCTAAGGAGTATTTCACGAAATCAAGCTGCACGTTTGAAAAACGGAAATACAAAGACAACCCCGCCTTGCCCCAAGCCACTCCCCTTCCCTCCCCCCTCTTCAGTCAGGGAACCTTTTTATGCGCGCCGAAAACCAATAACCCCAGCCATCGGTCCATCCCCGCGAGGGGAGAACCCCGGCGGGAAATTGCCCCGACGCGACAGGAAACAAAG
>NZ_ADFP01000108.1 GCF_000177335.1 Pyramidobacter piscolens W5455 | reverse complement strand
GCGGCAGGGCCGAAGAGGAAACGGCGAGGCAACGAGGAAACTCCCGAAGAGACTTCTCCCCCCGCTCGCGAAGCCGAAATCGAGAAGCGCGCAAAAAAATCGTTCGAGGAGGAGTTTTGAGAATGAGTATGAAGAAAATGCTCGCCGTAGTCGCCGCCGCGTCGCTGGTGGCCGTAGCCGCGCCCGCGTTCGCCGCGAATCCGTTCAGCGACGTGCCGATGAACCACTGGGCGTACGACGCCGTGGAGCAGCTGAGCGCGAAGGGCATCCTGGAAGGTTATCCGAACGGCACGTTCAAGGGCAACCGCGCCATGACCCGCTACGAGATCGCGACGATGGTGGCGCGCATGATGGCCGCGGGCGGCCTGAGCGGGGAAGACCTTGAGAAGCTGAAGGCGCTGGTGGTGGAGTTCCAGCCCGAGCTGGAAGCGCTTGGCGTGAAAGTGGACGGCTTCGACAGCCGCCTCTCCGCTCTTGAGAAGGGCGTCGGCGGATGGAGAATCACCGGC
>NZ_ADFP01000107.1 GCF_000177335.1 Pyramidobacter piscolens W5455 | reverse complement strand
TTACTCGAGAATCTGGGAGACGACGCCAGCGCCGACGGTGTGGCCGCCTTCGCGGATGGCGAAGCGAAGTCCTTCGTTCATCGCCACGGGCGCGATCAGGTCGACTTCGAAGGTGCTGTTGTCTCCGGGCATGACCATTTCCACTCCTTCGGGCAGTTTGATGGAGCCGGTCACGTCGGTGGTGCGTACGTAGAACTGGGGTTTGTAGCCGTTGAAGAACGGGGTGTGCCGGCCGCCTTCTTCTTTCTTCAACACGTACACTTCGGCTTTGAATTTCTTGTGGGGCTGGATGCTCCCGGGTTTCGCCAATACTTGTCCGCGTTCGACTTCGCTCTTGTCGATGCCGCGCAGCAGCGCTCCGACGTTGTCGCCGGCTTCGGCGTCGTCGAGCATTTTGCGGAACATTTCCAGGCTCGTGATTACGACTTTGCGGGTGTCTTTGATGCCGACGATTTCGGCTTCGTCGCCGGGTTTGATCACTCCGCGTTCGACTCGACCGGTGACTACGGTGCCGCGCCCGGTGATGGTGAAGACGTCTTCGATGGGCATCAGGAAGGGTTTGTCCATTTCCCGCACGGGTTCGGGGAAGTAGCTGTCGCACGCGTCAAGGAGGTCCCAGATGGGTTTGCTCCACTTGTCGTCGCGCGCTCCGGTCCCTTCTTCCAGCGCTTTCAGCGCGCTGCCGCGGATGACGGGGATTTCGTCGCCCGGGAAGCCGTATTTGCTCAGCAGTTCGCGCACTTCCATCTCTACGAGGTCGAGGAGTTCGGGGTCGTCGACGAGGTCGATTTTGTTCATGAACACGATCAGCGCGGGGACGTTGACTTGGCGGGCGAGCAGCACGTGTTCGCGGGTCTGGGGCATGGGGCCGTCGGTCGCGGCTACGACGAGGATGGCTCCGTCCATCTGCGCCGCTCCGGTGATCATGTTCTTGATGTAGTCGGCGTGACCGGGGCAGTCGATGTGGGCGTAGTGGCGTTTGTCGGTGGTGTATTCGATGTGGGAGATGTTGATGGTGATGCCGCGTTCTTTCTCTTCCGGCGCTTTGTCGATCTGGTCGAACTTGGCTTCTTCCGCGTAACCGGCTTGCGACAGGATGTGCGAGATCGCCGCCGTCAATGTCGTCTTGCCGTGATCGATGTGGCCGATCGTGCCGATGTTCAGATGGGGCTTGCTACGCTCGAATTTCTCTTTTGCCATTGG
>NZ_ADFP01000106.1 GCF_000177335.1 Pyramidobacter piscolens W5455 | reverse complement strand
GACGCGGCCGCCGCCTGCGAAACGGCCGCTTGCGTCGGAGTACCCTTTCGGCGGCGCGACCAGCGCCCCCGCGGGAGCGGCCGCGGCGGCTTCGGCGTTGGAATCGTCGATGAACTTTTTCACGTTTTCCCAGGCTTTTTTGACCTTTTCCGGGATCGCCTCGAACCACTCGACGACGCCGCGCACCTGGTCGCCCAGCCAGTTCCATGCCTTGCCGCACCACGCGCTGATCTTGTCCCAGTTCTTGTACAGGTAATAGCCCGCAGCCACCAGACCGCCGATGCCCAGCGAGATCATGCCAATCGGGCTGCCCAGCGCCGCGAAGGCCGTCTTCGCCAGCTTGCCGGCAGTACCCAGCATCTTCATGCCGCCCGAGGCGGTTTCCGCCGCGGCGCGGAACTTCGTCAGCGTCTTCCAGCCCTTCAGGAACGGCCCTAGCAGCGAGCGGGCCGCCAGCTCCGTGGCGGTCAGACCCAGCCTGAACGCCAGCAGCGAGGAGACGACCTTGGCGATGCGCCCGGCCCATTCCTTGTTCTCTTCCAGCCAGCGGGACAGCGAGCCGAGCTTGCGCGCCACGGCGTCGATGCCGGTTGCGAGGTCGCCGCCGAACGCGCCGCCGAACGAGAGCAGCACGCTCTTGGCCGACGCGCCCAGTCTCGCCAGCGAGGCGTTCAGCCCCTTGTCCATGCTGTTTTTCATCTTTTCCAGCACCGCCAGGCTGTCTTTGGCCGCCTCGTCGGCCAGCTCCGCGAAGCGCCCGCTCGCCACTTTCCGCGCCATGTCCATGGCGGCGGCCGCCGCCTTGTCGCCGAAGATGCCGCGGTACAGGTTGAGCTTTTCAGCGTCGCCCATGCCGCGTGTGATCTCGTTCAGGTCGGTGAAGATCGCCTTGAACGAACGCGCGTTCCCGTCGCTGTAACGGAAGAGCCGGTCGGCGTTCACGCCCAGACCGGCGAGCCGTTTCGTGACGCTCTCGCTCGGTTCCGTCAGGCCGAGAAGCATTTTCTTCAGCGCCGCGCCGCTCTTCGCGCCTTTCAGACCGTTGTCGGCCAGCACGCCGGCCATCGCCGCCAGCTCGCTCTCGTTCACGGCCAGCTGCTTGGCCAGCGGCGCGGCCTCCGCGAACGTCTCGGAGAGTTCGCCAACCGAAGCGCCCGTTTTGTTCGAGGTCACGGACAGCACGGCAATCACGTTCGTCAGCTCAGAAGCAGGCTTGTCGAAGGCCTTGAGCGAGGCGACGCCCGCCTTCTTCATGTCTTCGAAGCCGGTCCCCGTGGCGACGGCTCCCTTGGCGATCCCCTCCAGACCGGCCTCGATCTCCTTCTCGCCGAAGCCGAAGGACATCAGGTCGTTGCCGGCGTTGGCGTAGGTCGTCGCCGAGAAGCGCGTCGCGCGTCCGCGCTCGCGGTAAAACGCCGCCAGACGCCCGCGCTGTTCGGCGTCGGCGCCGTTCGCCTCGTGCTTGTTCATGGCCTCTTCGAAGCCGGCCGTCTCCGTCACCGCCTTACCGACGGAGAACATTCCCGCCGCGGCCGGCAGGACCGAGCCCAGCACGCCCAGCCGGCCCTTCAGAACCGACTTGCGCGCTTCGTTGGCGTCGATCCGGCCTTGGATCGACTGCATCTTTCCCCGCAGAGCGTCGAGCCGTCCGATCTTTTCGGCGAGGCGGTCCTGCTCCCTGCCGTAATCGCGCGTGGACACGCCGGCGCTTTTCAGCGCGGCGGACACCTGATGCAGTTCGCCGCGCTGCGTCTGCAGCTTTCGGGCGAGATTCTTCACGCGCGTTTCGGCTGCCGAGAACTCCCGCGCCATCTGCCGGGTCGCGCCGGACGAGTTGTATCCCTGACGCGCCAGACTCTCGAGCTGGCCGCGCGCCGCCTTGAGCTGACCGGTCGTGTCGCGCACGCCGCCGGCCAGGCTACGCCAGCTTTTCATCTGGCCGCTGGTGTCCTGAAGCGTTTTCACGCTTTTGGACAGAGCCGCCATGCTGTCTTTCGTGGAAGCGAAAGCCTTGCCGACGCTCGCGTCCACGCCGCCGCACAGCTTCAGGGCCACTTCGTAGATCTTTCCCGCCACGTTCCCGCCTCCCTTCGTTCAGCGCGTCACTTCCGTCTCTTCAGGTCGTCGCGCGCCGTCTCGAGCATGACGCGCAGCTCGTCCAGCGGCAGGCGCATCAGTTCCAGCGCCGAGCAGAAATACAGTCGGCTCAGGCGCAGACAGAGAAGACGTAGCTCCCGCGGCTGCGTCCTTCCTACGATTCGAAAAAAAGCTCTTTCGCGTCCCCCGCCAGACGCCAGGCGTCGAGAAGGTCCATCTTCTTCACGGCGGCGTAGGGCACGCCGGCGGCGATGGCGCCGAGGATCTGCCAGAACACCATGGATTCCAGCCGGTTGACGGTGTCGGGAAAGCGCGGGCACTCGATCAGGAAGAGGCGCTCGGCCTTCGCCGTGGCCTCGCCGGTCAAACGGGCGCGGTCGAGCTCGACGCGCTCGTACGTCGCGCCCTCGTGCTCGACCGGGCGGCTCAGGGCGAAGGACGTCTCCGGTTCCGCGCGCGTTTCTTCCGCGGCGGCGGATGGCGCTTCCTTTTCCGCAACGGAAACCTCTTCGGTCCCCGCCTCCGCGGCGGAGGCTTCGGCGTTGACCGCCACGGCGGGGATCTGCGCGGCCGCCGCGGCCATTTCTTCGGGGGTGAACTTGGGTGCTTCTTCGACGATAACGCCTTTTTTGGCGGACATTTCGTTCTCCTTTCGATGGGCGCGAAAGGCCGCGCGAGCGGCCCCGCGCTTTTTCAATTCTTACTGGATGTCGCGGCGCACGCCGGCGAGCACGTCGACGCCGCCAATGTTGCAGACGAAGTTGAGCGGGTCGTAATCGACCGTCGGCACGCCGTCGAGCGTGATCAGCAGGCGGTCGACCGAGAACTCGACGCTGCTGTCCATGGCGGCGGAAACGTCGGCGTTGCCGATGCTGCTGTTGGTCGGCTTGGCGCGCATCAGCACGCGCAGCGCCTTGGTCTTCAGCTCGCCGCTGCCCTGGTCGACGAACTGCAGCGAGCCGAGGAAGACGAGGACGTGCGGCCGCGGGTTGATCAGATAGTTCATGTCCACGTTGGCCGTGTTGAAGTGCACGGTGGCGCCGAGCGCCTGATAGTGGCCGATCGTCGGCTCGTTGATCTCGCCGGCGATGCCGGCGCCCTTGACCGTGTCGGTCATGGCCTGCAGCTGAGGCATGTCCACGGTGGTGACGCCGAGCAGCCGTCCGGCCTCGGTGTAGCAGTTATAGTTGATCAGTCTTTCGGGAATTGCGGGCATGTTCTTTCGCCTCCTATTCGAACAGCGTGGACAGCTGCGTCACGTCGTACTCGAGAACGAAGTCGATCTCGCGCGCCGGCAGGGGCGGCGTCACGCAGACGTGCAGCCTGACGATGCCGTCGATCAGGTCGGTGGTCGGGTTCTCGGCCTCGAGGAACTGGATCGACGGCTTGCCCACCAGCCACTCGCGCGCCGCCAGACCGTTCAGCCACATCTGGGCGCTGTCGCAAATGGTCTGGATCAGCCGCTTGGTGACGGGGAAATCGACTTTCTGCCAGTACGTGAGGATCAGCGTGTTGCCGATCCACTGGAACATGCGCCGCACCGGGATGAAGGCGTCTTTGGCGTCGGTGACGCCGGGATAGCAGCCGGTGCGGTTGCCCCACGCCACCCAGCCGTTGGACCAGTTCAGGGCGGTGACGACGCCGGCGGCGTTGAGGAAAGTGGCCTGTTCCTTGGTCAGGTTCACTTCCGTCATGGGCTCGTCGCCGAGGACGGCCCCGTCCATCTGCAGGTTCCGGTTGGAAGGGCTGCGCACGAGCGTGCCCTCGTAGGCGGCGTCGCTTTTGCCCATCAGCCCCGCCAGCTGCACGGACAGGTGATACCTGGCCCCGCCCAGCGAGAGCATGGGCCAGCAGACGACCTGCTCGGGCCAGACATAGTTGTTCCTGTTCTTCCACTCGGGCACGCCGCCGTAGGCCTCGACGCCGCCGGCGCCGCAGGGCGCGTCGCACAGAGCCAGGCACGAGAAGCTGCCGTTGATAGTGCTCGCCTTGGCGGCCATCACCGCGGCCACGGCCGGATCGGAACTGAAACCGGGGGCGACGATGAAGCCGGGCACGATCTTCCACTTGGGATAGACCGACTCGATCAGTTCCAGTCCTTTGTAGGTCCCGGTCCCGGCGTCGTAGCCGCCGATCACGTCGGCCGCTTCGACGGAGGACGGATCGCAGGTCGAAAACGAGGCGTAGAGCGCGGGGGCGTCCTCCAGGGCGCCGCCGCTCAACGCGTTGACGAGCAGATTCCCCTCGCCGTCGGCCGCCAGGCTGTAATCGACGCCTTCCGTCAGTTCCGATCCGCCGCTTTCGGCGGCGACTTTCACCGTCCAGCGCAGCACGTTTTTGCCGAGCGAGGCCTGCCGCGCCGCGAGCCCGAACGAGCGTTCCGACTGCGAAACGGGGTTCTTCGTGGGGTCGAAGACGTTCACGAACACGGCCGGCGCGACGCCGTACAGCGCGAACTGGCTGTAGACGCACTCGGACAGGGTGTACCTGTCCCATTCGCCGGAGGCGGCCATGCCGAGGGCTTCCACGGCCTCGGCGTAGGTGTGGGCGATAACGGGCTTGTTGACCAGCGCCTTGGCCTCCGCCTCGGTCTTGGCCACCAGGTGGACCGGCGCGGCGCCGACGAAAAACGGCGTGGCCGCGTCCACTCGCACCGGCGGCACGATCGAGGTGGGCACCTCGGAAACGTAGACTCCGTGACGATAGGCCATTATTCGCTCGCCTCCCACTTGTGGTTTTTAACCGCCTCGTAAAGGCGGCGCTCTTCCGTGCCGGGCTCGCCGACGCGACGGCGCGTCTCGGCCAGATCGCCGACGGGGACGATCAGACGTCCCAGCTCCGGGCATTCGCCGGCGAGCTTCCGCACGTTGGCCGGCAGCGCGCCGGCAAACACGGCGAAAGCGCTCAGGCCGCCGCGCGGCACCGCGGGGCCGCAGTAGATCATTTGTTCTGCCATGGCAGGTTCCTTTCCGTCGGATAGAATCCGACTCTGAAATCTTCTTCCGGGTCCGGCAGCCGTTCGGCCCTGCGGACCGTCCAGCTGGTGACCATCTCTCCGAACCAATACGGCCGGGTGTCGTCGCCCAGCAGTTCCCAGCTGGCGGGCGCGCCGCACTCGTACTTTCCGTCGAGCACGGGCGACTCTTCCAGACTGTAGCGGATCTTCTCCAGCAGCGTCACGACGATGCGGCCGCCTTCGGCGTTGTCGTCGGACGACTCGAACGCGCCCACCGTGACGACCACGCCGAGCGAATCTTCCTCGTCCTTGCCGGCGTCGCCGAACTGATACGCCAGCGGCCGGATCACCGCGCAGGGAAAGATCCGCTTCGCCTGCGCGACGGTGTAGCCGCCGTCGTTCAGCGGCACGTAGTCGTCCAGGTCGGGAGGCGGCGCTTCCTCGTCGCGGGGGACGATCTCGGCCTGGCGCGGCGACGGCAGCGCCATCTGGTAGACGTGGATCCCCAGATCGGCGCCGTCGGCGTCGGGGAACGAGACGTTCGCGAACACGCCGTTCAGGCGCTTTTCCAGCGCGTCCAGCAGGAACAGCGGCGTCATGACTTCTTTCCTTTCTCGCGTCCGCTCAGGATCAGATCGACCTGGCGGTCGAGCTCGGCGCTCATGATCTGCCGCGCTTCTTCGTCGAGGCGCTTCATGACCGCCTCGTTGTTCAGCATCTGCGGCACGCTGGTGGTGTAGCGCTGGCGGATGGCGCGGCGTCCTTTCTCCGGAGCGCGCGACCAGACGCCGAGATGTCCGTTCCGCGTGCGCGCCACGAAGGCGTGGGGCAGCTCTTTGCGCGTGCCGAAGCGGACGCCGGCGATCGTTCTGGCGCGGGCTTCGGGCTTTTTGCCTTTCTGGTTCGGCGGCTTCTTCGGCGCGATCAGGAACTTCGACAGCGCCAGCGGCGACCCTTTCTGAACCAGCTGCGCGTTCTGCTTGTTCCGCGAGGCCAGGCTCACCGTCAGGTTCCTGCGCGCTTCGGACGGACGGATGTTGTAGTTCTCGCAGATGTAGCGGACCGAAGCGGTCCTGGCGTGCTTTACGGCCTTGTTCAGGGCGCGGCAAACGGCCGTCTCCGCGCCGCCGCGAACGCCGCTCAGCGCCGCGCGGGCGCGTTCGAGCCGACTCTGCTCGAAATCCAGACGCATAACGATCATCGCGCCCTCGCCTCCGTCAGCTGCAGCTCGAGCACGCCTTCGGCGTCGGCGCAGGCGGCGATGCGGTACGTGCGTCCGTCGACCGTGAGGCTCTGGCCGACGTGCGGCAGCCCCCGGTACTCGTCGGCGCGCAGGTACAGGGAGAGGGAGCCCGTCTGGACTCCCTCTCCCCTTCTCCCCGGCGCCGCTTCGGCGAGGCAGGCGGCGTCGAGCACGCACAGCACTTTTTGACCGTTGACGACGTGCCAGCCGCCCATGCCGCCGGGATCGAACCAGACGCGCCCCTTGCGGAGGTCGTCGCGCATCACGTCCTTGAGCGACACGGAGCGCCTCTTCTACGCGCCGGGTAGCGCGACGCCGATCCTGACTTTGGCGGTCGCCGCGGAGCTCGCCTTCGGTTCGACGACGACGCCGAGCGGCACGGTTCCCGCCGCCGCGGCCTTTTTGCCGGAAGCGTCCCAGTAGACGATCTGGCCGACCGCGAAGGCGGCCCCGGTCGCCGCCGGCACCTCGTGCACGCCGGCGAGGATCAGCGTTCCCGCTTCGCCGGGGGCGATGCCGGTCTGGGCGATGCCGCACATGTTGGCGAGCGCCACCACGTCGCGGGCGGCGATCGCCGCCTCGCCGGCGTTGACGTACGTGATCGCGTTGCCGATCTGAATGGGTTTGGTCATGGGCATTTTCTCGTTCCTCCTCGTTCGTTACGCGCCGGGGTTCTTGTAGAGCCCGCGGTAGTCCCAGGCCTTGACGCCGAAGTCAAGGCGGATCTTGTACTCGATGCCGTCGGTGTCCCAGCTCTCGCGCTGCTCGATGACGGGCGCCTGCACGCCGTCGAGGAAAGCCACTTCGAAGGTGTCCACCACGCTGGAAGACGCCGCCAGATACCAGGCTTTGGGGTCGGTCAGGCACGATTCGACGACCATCGTCAGAGCGTTCTTGAAGACGTTCTTCACGCCGGCGGCCGCGGCCGTCAGGTCGGTGTCGGAGAAGAGCAGCTTTTCGACGCCGGTCTCCAGCTCGGGCGGCACGATCACGAACGACGGCGTCAGGTTCAGGTCGTCCACGCCCTTCAGTCCCTTCTGGCGGCGCATGGCGGTTCTGGCGGCGCTGAGGGATTCTCCGGCGAAGGCGGATCCCGGCGCGGCCAGGTTGTTGTGCGCGGCGTTGAACAGCGACTTGCCGGTTTCGGCCATCTTCGGGTTGCCGGTAAGCAAAGCGTAGACGGCGCGGTTGACGGTGCGCGCCGCGGCGCTGCCGAACAGCGTGGGCAGACGGGTGAAGGCGCGCAGGTCGTCGTTGACGATCGCCTGGCGCGTCAGCGCGAACTTCTTGCCGTAGGTGTAGAGCTGGATACCGTCTTCCGCTTCGGCGAAGTCGGCCATGACGTACTCGCCGCCCTCGGGGATCAGTTCGAGGTCGCCGGTCTCGGAGAGGCGCACGGTCTTCTGCACCTTGAAGTCCGAAAGCGAGCCGACGCCGCACCAGCCGCGCCACGTGGACGGGGCGGCCCGATAGCTGTCGAGCAGGATGGCGTTGGCGACGTTGCCGAGGATGATGGGGAAATCCCCCGTGCCCATGGCGCGCTTGGCCAGCTCCATGTAAGACATGCCGTTGCCGACCCGTTCGCCGCCGCGTTCCACGATCTCGCGCGCCAGATCGATCAGGTGCGCGCCGCGGAAGGCTTCGGCCCCGTCGGCGGGGCGTTCGAGCCTCGCGCCCAGACGCAGGCGCAGGCC
>NZ_ADFP01000105.1 GCF_000177335.1 Pyramidobacter piscolens W5455 | reverse complement strand
AACAGAACAGAACAGAACAGAACAGCTTCACTCTAGGAGCGGCGTTCGCCTCTATCGCGCGGGAAATGAGACGGCGCTGAAAAACGGCGCTCTGGCGGCCCTAACGGCTGTGGCGCTGGGATTGGCGTTGATGAAGGCGGTGCCGGTGAAGGCGGAGCCTGTCCTGAACATTATCGGAGAGAACGGTTCAAACGGCAGTGTACAGCTTGACTCGCAGTCGTTGACGGTAACCGGCGTCAACGGCATCGCCGCTACAGTAGAAAACCAGACAGTGAAGGTTTCTCTCGCCAAAGCCACGCTTGCCAAGAATACGGAGGGGACCGTAGAAGCCAGCGAATCGGGGAACGCTTATGCAACGGCAGCCAATGTGGCGGAAGTAATCAACGGGGTCAAAGAGGATATTTCTGCGAAGGGCATGGCCTTTGTCGGGAACGACAATGCGTCTGTTGCAAGAGCGCTGGGGTCGACGTTGTCGATCAAAGGTGGGATGGCTGCCGCCGATGTCGCTGATAACTCCAAGGTCAGCGGTAAAAACCTGGGCGCAAGGAAAAACGCGGCGTCTGACGGTTTGGAGTTGGTGATGTCCGAAAATCCGGAATTTACTACTGTTACGGCAGGCACGGCTGCGGATACAAAAGTGAAGATCGGCGACGCCGGCGTGGCCGTCGGGGCCGAAACCTACATCACCAAAGCGGGATTGAATGCGAACGGCAAAAAAGTTGTAAACGTATCGGACGGTACGGCAAACAGTGACGCAGTAAACTATAAGCAGTTACAGGAAGTGAAAACTGCCGCGGACAGCGCGAGGACCAAAGTGGTCGGCGCCGACGAGATTGACGTGACCGGCGCAACGGATCCCGGAACGGGCGCGGTAACTTATACGGTTAAGTTGAAGGATCAGGTGACTCTCGGTACGGATCCTGCCAGACAGGTGACGCTCGACGGAACCGCGGGAACGATAAAAGCGGGAGCCATTGTCGTCAACGGTGCCGATAATACCGTAACGGGCTTGTCCAATAAGACGTGGAACGTGGACGCTCCCGCCCCGACAAGCGGCCGAGCCGCCACGGAAGATCAGCTGAGCGTCGTAAGCGCTCAAGCAAAAACGAATAAAGGCGATATCGCCATCCTGAAAGCATTGAATGCATCGCTCGGGTTGAGCAACGGTAAACCCGGCTTGAAGTATTTTCGCGCAAAATCCACGGTGGATGACGCTGCGGCCGAGGGCGAAAACTCCATTGCGGTGGGACCTCTGGCACAAACGACAGCGAACGCGCCGAGAGCTGTCGCCCTGGGGTACAAATCAGAATCCAAAGCGGCCGATGCTGTCGCGATCGGTTCAAATACGCACGCGACAAAAAGCGCATCCCGAAGCGTCGTTATCGGCGAGAGCGCAAAAGCCGGTGCTCAAGGCGGCGACGTTACCTATGACGGTGCGACGACCATCACGGTAGGCGGCGGCGAAAACAGCGTCGCTATCGGCCACGATACGAAATCCAGAGGAAATTCCTCCGTCGCGATCGGTAAAGGCGCCATCGTCGAAAACGACAATAGAAACAACAGAATCGTAAATAATTCCATCGCCATAGGCACCGATGCGATGACTGTCGGCGTGGATAACGCGACGGCTCTTGGCAAAGGGGCAATTGTAAAAGGCGCCGCCGGCATCGCTTTGGGAGAAGAGGCTTCCGCCGAAAAGCGGAACGCCACGGCTATCGGTTTTACGGCCAAAGCGCAAGGCGAAGGTGCGTTGGCAATAAGCAAGGAAGCCACGGCAACCGGAACGAACGCAATATCGATCGGCGGCGCTTCTCGAGCTGCCGGCAGCGATTCCCTGGCCATCGGCTCCAGCGCGTCGGCTCCTCAAAGCAATGCCATTGCGATCGGCAACGCAGCCAACGCCGACGTGAAAAACTCCATCATGGTCGGCTGGCAAGCGGGCGTCGGTTCCAGCGGTGGCGGCGTTCTCGACACAGACGGTTCTCATGTCGCCATTGGCGTCAAGGCCGGTCAGCAAACGAAGGGAAAGCAGAACGTTGCTTTGGGCTATGAGGCTGGCAAGAGCGTGCTCACCGACTATAACGTAGCGATCGGTTCGCAGGCGGGTTCCAATATCGGCGTACAGAATGGCGGCAGTTCTAACCCTTCTATCGGTGAAAACGTGGCGCTCGGCTACAAGGCGAATCTCTTCGATAATCCGACAAGCATCAATCATGCCACCGCAATAGGGGCGGAATCACGCGCATACACCGATGCCACCGCTGTCGGTTATATGGCCAAGGCCAAAGCCGATTCCGCGGTCGCCGTGGGCTACAACGCCACGGCTGACAACAGCGCAACGGCATTGGGAGCCGGAAGTCGCGCAGAAGGGGCGGCGAACGTCGCTCTGGGCAACGGAACCGTGGCGGAGGGTGCCATGATTGCCGGCAGCGGTTATCTTACGGGACAGGCAGCGCCGGCGTCCATCGTCTCCGTTGGAAGGACGGACGCGCTTCGCCGTATCGTCAATGTGGCGGACGGCGCGCAGCCGCAGGACGCGGCGACTGTGGCGCAATTGCGGACGCTGCAGACGAAAACGGCGCAGCTTGTCGGAGGCAGCGTGACTGTCGGCGCGGACGGAAGCTATAGTGGATTAACGATTAACGGGACGAGCTATACTTCTGTACAGAGCGCTTTGGAAACGGCACTGGCAGGCGGACAATCGGCCGTGTTGCCTCCCAATGCGGTTGTTTACGACGATTCGTCGAAATCGAAAGTTACATTGAATAACGGGGGGAATCCCACCACAATCGGCAATGTCGCGGCCGGTACGGCGGGAACGGACGCCGTCAATGTGAAACAGCTGAACGACGTAGTCGATCAGGCGAAAACCCATTATTTCCACGTCAATTCTACCGATGGAGTGAACTTCAACAATGATACGGCTTCCGGGATCAACGCCACCGCGATAGGAGCCGTCGTAAAAGCCGCCGGCGAAGGCAGCCTCGCCATCGGCAACCATACGAAATCGGAAGGAACGAGAAGCATCGCTATCGGCGTGGGATACCCCGATAGCGCGAGCCCTAACACTTATACGGACACCATCGTGGACCCCAACTACGAATATGGCATAGCCTTGGGCGCCGGCGCCTATACGAAAGGCCATAGCTCCATAACCCTGGGGACGCGAGCGGCAACCGGGACCAAAGACGGTACGGACGACGTTGACCAAGCCATCGCGATCGGATATTTCGCCGGTTCCTCCGGAAAGAAAGCCATTTCCATGGGCAGCGAAGCGAAAGCGGGGGGAATCGGCTCTGCTGCAATAGGCGCTGCCGCTCACGCGCGTGGAGCAAATTCGATCGCCGTCGGTACCGAAACTTCGGTGTCAGGAGAAAAAGCCGGCGCCTTGGGTTTTAAGAATATGATAAATGGTGTCGGCTCATATGCAGTAGGTAGAGAGAACGCGCTCGACAACGGGGTTGCGGAATCCGGGGTTTTCGGCAACAGCACCGTGATCAAGGGTGGAAAAGAGAATCACGTTGTGGGCAACTCCAATCGTCTCTTCAAATTGGCCGCGCAAGAATTTGAACGCGTTTCCGTGGTAGGCAACGCCAATAGAATTCAGGGCGGCAAGGAGGATCAGGACCCCAGCGACGCGAGAGCCGTTAAAGACATTGCCGTCCTCGGTAACGAAAACATTGTGGAAGCGGTGAACAACAAAGAGGATTTTACCGACGTCACCGTTATCGGCAACAACAACAAAGTAGCCGCGGCTGTCGACAATAAACTCGATTACTCCAACACTCAGGTTTTGGGCAGCAATATAACGGTTACGCAGGGAAATTCCGCTTATATCGGAAGCTCTTCCGCTTATGTGACGGACGGCGACTCGACCGCGGGCATGAAGGCGTACGGAAGCGACAATCTGAACGGATCGAGCAGACCGTTTGCCGGCGCTCAGCCTGCCGGGGTCGTCACCATCGGCGCCGTCGGCTCGGAGCGTCGCATTCAAAATGTAGCGGCCGGCAAAATCGGACCAAAGAGCACCGATGCAATAAACGGAAGTCAGTTGTATCAGTACACGCTGCCGCTGCGCTTTGCCGGCGACAATTCAACGATCGGGGCGACTGCCGTGCAGGATGTCAACGTGATCAAACGGGCGTCCGATCAGGCAATGACGTTCAAGGGCGGCGCGCCTGCCGGAGAGTTGAGCGACAACAATATCGGCGTGAACACGACAACGGGAACCAATACGATCGATATCAAGCTGTCCAAGAATGTTCTCGGTTTGACCAAAGTCGAGACGGTGGCCGCCGGCGGAAAAAAGAATACGATGACCGCCGACGGCAGTACGGTGACGGATGGAGTCACCACCTCTACATACGGAATAAGCGGAATCACCATAAAACCGAGCGCGGCAGGTCCCGCAGAATCGGTGACGCTTACCACATCGGGATTGAACAACGGCGGTAACAAGATCGTCAATGTCGCCGACGGCGCGGTGAATGCCGATTCGAAGGACGCGATCAACGGCAGCCAGCTGTTTAACGTAACTACCGGTATCACGGATAAAGGCCTGAAATTCGGCGCCAACAGCGGCGCTGAAGTAACGAACAAACTGGGCAGCACCGTGAAGATCCAGGGCACAGGCGCCGAAGCCGACGACAAGTACTCCGGTGAGAACATCAAGACGAAGCTCGCTCAGGACGCTGCCGGCAACACCATCATCGACATCCTGCTGAACAAAGACCTGAAAGCCGACAGCGTGACCGTCGGCAAAGACGGCAAGAACGGCAAAGTCGGAGTGGCCGGAGCCAACGGCAAAGACGGCGTGACCATCACGGCCGAAGGCCCCGCGGGGCAGGACGGCGTGGACGGACACATCGGCATGACCGGCAAGGACGGCGCTTCCGCCGACATCCACGTGAAGGACGGAGCTCCCGGAGTGGACGGCGCGCCCGGCACGCACCTGACCCGCATCGTCTACGAAGATAAAAACCATGTGACCCACGAAGTGGCGACGCTGGACGACGGCATGAAGTACGGCGCCGACAGCGGCTCCGTGATCAAGAAAAAGCTGAATGGGCAGGTGAACGTCGTTGGCGGGATCGCCGACGCATCCAAGCTGACGGATGACGACAACATCGGCGTGGTATCGGACGGTGCCAACAACCTGAAAGTGCGTCTGGCGAAAAACTTGAATTTGGGCGCGACCGGCAGCGTGACCATGGGCGCGACCGTGATCGACAACGACGGTCTGACGATCACCGGTGGCCCCAAAATCACCAAGACAGACGTGAACATGGGCGGCCTGCAGATTCACGGCGTCGCCCAGGGTACGGCCGACACCGACGCGGTCAACGTCAGCCAGATGAAAGCTCAGATCGCAGCCGGCAAGACGATCCTGAAAGACGGCCATAATACGACTGTCGAAGGCGAAGGCACGGCTGCCAATCCGTACAAGGTCAACGTCAAAGACGATCTCGTACTGGGCAAGGCTGGGGCCGACGGCAAAGACGGTTCTATCGGTATCAACGGCAAAGACGGTCAATCCGTCGTGATCCACGGCAAGGACGGGATCAGCATTAAGGGCAAAGACGGCAAAGACGGCGTCACCATTTATGCCAAGGACGGCGCGGACGGAACGGAAGGCAAGATCGGCCTGACCGGCCCGAAGGGCTCCGACGGCAAGAACGCCCACGCTGACATCGGCGTCAATGCCGGCCCCGCCAGCCTTGATCCGGCGAAGAACCTGAATGCCACCGAGATGACCCGCATCTACTACACGGATGAAAAGGGCGACCATCAGGTCGCGACAATGGACGACGGCATGAAGTACGCCGGCGACGACGGCCAGAGCGACACGAGCAAAGTCATCAAGAAGAAACTGAACAATACGCTCGACATCATCGGCGGAGCCACCGGCGCGCTGACCGACGGCAACATCGGCGTGAACAACATCGGCGGTAAGCTGAAAGTTCAGTTGGTGCAGAAACTGAACCTGACGGCAGCCGGCAGCCTGACCATCGGCAGTTCCTACCTCAATAACGATGGTCTGACCATCGGCACGCCCGGCGCGCCCAATACGGTCAGTCTGACCAGCACAGGATTGAACAACGGCGGCAATCAGATTGTCAACGTGAAGAGCGGCCTGGATGGCGCAGACCTCTCCACCGCCAGCGGCGCTACGCTGAAGAACGCGGCGAACATCGGTGACCTGAAGAACGCGATCGAAAATGCCAGTTCTACTCTGACGAACCAAGGCTTCGCCCTCTCGGCCGACGATGGCAGCAAGGTCAGCAAGAAACTCGGCGAAGCCATCCACGTCGCCGGTGACGGCATCAACACCGAGACGAAGGTAGGCGGCGGCAAACTGACCGTCGGCCTCAAGAACGAACTGAAATTCGACGTCAAAGACCCCTCCGGCGCGACCACCGGCCAGCTCACCATCAACAAGGGCGACAAAGGCACCATCAACGGTCTGACCAATAAGGCCTGGGACCCCCTTCACATCACCTCCGGCCAGGCGGCTACCGAAGATCAGCTCAAGATCCTTGACGACAAGATCGCTCAGACCGGCGCGGCAGTCAACAAACCCATGCACTTTGCCGCCAACGAAGGCGCCAATGTCGATCGCAAATTGGGCGAGACGCTCAAGATTTACGGCGGAGCAACCACGGCCGGAACCTACAGCGGCGATAATCTCAAGACCGTTGCGTCTGCAGGAGGTATCGAGCTTCGTATGGCCGACAACCCGAACTTCAAGGGCAAGGTGACGGCTAAAGGCTTCGACGCCACGAACAACAAAATCGAGAACGTCAAAGCCGGAGACGTGAGCAAGACCAGCGCCGACGCCGTCAACGGCTCGCAGCTGTGGAAGACGTCAAGCAGCATCGCCACCCATCTCGGCGGCGACAAGTACGGCTTGACCGTCAAGAACGACGGCAGCATCTCCGCCCCCACTTACGTCATCCGCGGCGGTAGCTACCACAACGTCGGCGACGCCTTGAGCGCCGTAGACAGCCAGATCAACAACATCTACAACAACTTCGGCAACGTCTACAACCAGATGGGCGAACTGAGAAGCGAAATCAAGACCACCGGCGCGCTCGGCTCGGCGCTCTCGGCGCTGAAACCGATGCACTATGACCCGATCGAACCCAGCCAGATCATGGCCGGCTTCGGAGCGTACAAAGGTGAGTATGCCTTGGCACTCGGCGTGGCGCACTACGTGAAAGAAGACTTCATGGTTCACGCCGGAGTGTCCGTCTCGCACCACGGCGACTCGATGGCCAACGCCGGCCTGACGTGGAAGATCGGCAGGAAAGAGGACAAGGACAAGATCCCCGAACGCTACCGCAAGGGCCCCATGAACAGCGTTTACGTGATGCAGAAGGAGAACGCCGAACTGCAGGTTCAGGTCGCTTCGCTGGAGCAGATCAACAAACGCCAGGCCGACGAAATGGCGGAGATGAGGGCCTCACAGGCGAAAATGGCGGCTTCGCAGATGGAAATGGCGGCGCGCATGGAGCGTCTGGAACGTCTGTTGCGCGCTTCTGGCAAGCTCAAGTAAAATCGGAAACAAGGGCTATCGCGTCTTAAAAGGACCTTCTCGGCGAAAAAGAAGCGAGATCGACATCGATACGGGAGGCACGACGATCATACCAGCGATCGCCGTGCCTCTTTTTGTGCCTCATGCTCGTATATAATACTATTTCTTGATAAAAAGCGTTAACATAGTTTGCTGGGCGCTGCGAGGAAGATCCACAAAGCGAGCTGCGCAGACCGCGTAGCGGTCGAGGTAATCCTGAGCGACTAGATTTCCTCGCAGCGCCCTTGTGTTTGGCCTTGTCATTGAGAAATAGTATAAAACGGGAATTGAAAACGTCGGGGAAAATCCTAAGTTCGCCTGATGGCGAAGAGATTCTTCCCTTTCCTAGTCTGTTTGGGTCGGATGAACAAAGCGAAAGGATTCAAGCCCTGCGGCCTGTCTCCTTTCGCTTTTTTTATGTTGGGGACGAATGGCATCCGTTTTTTTGCCATTCACGCATGAAAACGCCGCTTCCCATGTGCGGGAAGCGGCGCGCGCATTCAATGGCGCGGTTTGAGCGAGTCGCGGTAGATCTTCGCGACCACTTCGGCAGTGGCGGGCACGGGCGCCAGGCCGAGCAGGCCGCCCAGCGACGGCGTCTCGCGCGTCAGGCGCACGAGCTTGTCCACGTCGGATTCGGTGTAGCCCATGTCGGCCAGCTTTTCCGCGACGCCCATCTTGAACAGCCACTGCTCCACGGCGTCGGCGGCCACGGCGGCGTTGGCCGGGTCGGCGGTGATATTACCGGGCAGCATCGGACGCGGCACGTCGGTCAGCGTCTCGGAGACAGCGGGCCAGCAAGCCTCGACGACGGGCAGGATCATGGCCAGCCCCAGGCCGTGCGTGAGCGTGGGCTTGATGGCCGAAAGCGGATGCTCCAGCCCGTGGGTGAGGTGCAGCATGCCGTTGTCGAACGAGATGCCGGCGATCATCGAAGCGTAGAGCAGGTAGTAGCGGGCCTTGAGGTCGTTCGGGTTGGCGACGGCGCGGGGCAGGTACTTGTCGACGAGGCGCACCGTCTCCTCCGCCAGCAGGATCGTGTAGGGCGAGGCGAACAACTTCGTGGTCGCAGCTTCGACGACGTGATTGACGGCGTCGATGGAGACATAGCGGGTCTGATTGGCGCCCAGCCCCGTCATCAGCGCCGGATCGTCGATGGCGTAGGTGGGATAGATGCAGTCGTAGGCGATGGCGGGCTTGAAGTCCTTTTCGAGGATCGAAGCCACGGCGAAGCGATCTACCTCGGTGCCCATGCCGTGGGTCAGGTTGACGGCCACGATCGGTTTGGCCTTGTCGGGCGTGAAGCGGTACTCGTACAGGTCGCGGGCGTTTTTGTCGGCGTATTCCAACAGGATTGCCGCGCTCTTGGCCGTGTCGATGGGACTGCCTCCGCCGATGCCGAACACCGCCGTGGCACCGATCCCCTTGCCGAGCGCGACCGCTTCGTCGATGCCGTCAACGGTCGGATTGGGCGTGACTTTGTCATAGAGGACGTAGTTGATCTTGTGCGCGGCAAACGCCTTGACGACGTGATTCCACGCGCCGGTGGCCTTGTAGGAGCCGCGCCCGCTCACCACGAGAACGTTCTTGACCCCCTTGTCGGCCAGCGCCTTGCAGATGCCGTCCACCCTCGCGATCGCGCCGACGCCCAGATAACACGTTGTACGCGAGATGATCGTCTTCACTTCGTTGATGTTGATGTTTTTTTCCACATGATATTTTTCCCCCTCCCCCCCTCATTAATGTGATTGAATTCACATGATTTGTGACTGAAATCACAATACATCGCGAACGAGAATTTGTCAACAGGAAATGTGGCGAAGTTTTGTTTTCCCGGGGCATTTCCCGCGGCGAAGGCGCGAAAAAAGAGACCGTCTCAAAAAACTGTGTCTTTTTAACGAAAACCGGCATGAGCCGCAGTTCGACGACATGTGCCGCGATTCCTGGAACTGGACGAAGAAGTCGCCGCGCCCTCGTATTCGGCTTTTTGATCAAGAGATAGCATTAAAGGCAGTTCCGCAGTTTTGAGACAGCCTCTTCGCCGGGGGCTATTCTTCGACGCCGGCCAACGCGGCGATGGCGGCGGCCATGATCTTGGTGTTCTTGACGATGTGTTCGACGCTCCACCGCTCGTCGACCTCGTGGATGTGGGTGTTCTCGCCGGGGAACTGGTTGCCGAAGGCGAGCATGTTGGGCATTTCCTTGGCGTAGGTGCCGCCGCCGATGGACATGGGCTTCGATTCGTAATCGCCGGTCTCGTCCCGGTAGACTTTCATCAGCTTTTTGACGAGGTCGCTGTCTTCGGGCATGTAAAGCGGGTGGCTGCCGCTGCCGGCTTCGACTTCGAAGCCGTGGCCGCGCAGGGCTTCGACGAACTTGGCGCAGACGGGGTCGCGCTCGAAGGTGACGGGGAAGCGGTAGTTGAGCGTGAACATGATCTTGTCGCCTTCGCTCTTGAGCAGGCCCCAGCACAGGGAGGTGAAACCGGACACGTCGTCGTAGAGCATGACGCCGAGATTTTCGCCGCGGGTCTGCGTTCCCACGAGGGCGTCGATTTTGTCGAGGAACGCGCCCTGTTCGCCGCCGATGCCGAGCAGGCGCAGCACTCTGACGAGATTGGCGGCGGCGTTGGAGCCGTACTGCGGGCGCGAGCCGTGGAAGGCCAGCCCGTCCATGGTCAGCGTGTATTCGCCGGACGCGCTTTTTTCGCAGGTCAGCTTGGCGTCGCGGGGGGCGGCGAACTCTTCGACGACGCGGCTGAGGCGCGCCTCGGCCGCGGGCGCGACTTTGAGCACGGCCACGGCCTTGGAGGGCACGGCGTTGGAGGCCACGCCGGCGTCGAGCGAGAGCACCTGCACGTCGCCGCCGTCGGGCGCGAAGGGGGCGCGGCATTTGGGCGTGATGCTGCCCTTTTCGCCGTTGATGAGCGGGTACTCGGCGTCGGGAGTGAAGCCGGCTACGGGCAGTTCCTGCCCGGATGTGACGTAACGGTCGATGGCGCGGCTGCCCAGCTCTTCGTTGGTGCCGACGATCAGGCGCACGCGGCGCTTCAGCCGCACGCCGGCCTCGCGCAGGGCTTTCATGGCGAACATGGCACTGATGGCAGGGCCTTTGTCGTCGGCGACGCCGCGGCCGTAGAGCAGGCCGTCCTTGATCATGCCCCGCCAGGGGTCGCAGCTCCAGCCTTCGCCGGCGGGAACGACGTCGACGTGGGCGAGCACGGCGATCATCTCGGGCAGCGATTCGTTGCCCAGCTCGGCGACGCCGACCTGATTCTCGAAAGCCCAAGTGCGGAAGCCGTGGCGCGCGCCGATCTCGACGAACTTGTCGAGGGCGGCTTTCGGCCCGGGGCCGAAGGGCGCGTCGGGGCGCGGCGCTTCGCCGCCCACGCTGGGCACGGCGACGAGCTCGCGGATCGTGTCGATCAGGCTGTCCCGGTCTTTGTCGATAATGGCGCGGATCTTTTCCATGTTCATGTCGGGTATTCCTCCTCGAATAAAGTTTTATTTTTCTGAAACGATTGTACTCTGGCGTTTTTGTTTCCGCTTGCGTGAAATGCCGGAAATTCGGCGTTTTAAAGGCGGATATGAAAAAAATATGAACGAAAATTACGGTTTGGGCGCGTTTCCCTTTCGTGCGCTGCGCTTTTTCGCGGCGGCGCGGCGGGCGAGTGCGTCGAATTTGGCCGTCGAAAAACGGTCCTGCGAGGACGGTTCCAGTTCGTAGGCCAGCTGAGCGTCCGCCAGCGGAACGGCGCGCCCGAGCACGCGCCCGGTGAAATCGGCGTGCGCGCCGCGCAGGCGCTTGAGGTCGGCGGCGGAGATCTGCAGCGTTTCGGCGTTTGCGAGCGCGTCCAGCAGCGGCAGCACGCGCGAGACGCGGACGCCCTTTTTCGTGCGCGTCTGCACCCAGGTGGGGATCGCGTCGGCGCTGACGATGCGCGTGACGCCGTTTTTCTTTTCCAGCGTCAGCCGCGCGATCACGCCCATGTCGCGCGGCCTGGCGCGCTGGTTGGAGATGAAGTTGCCCATCGACCAGGCGATCAGCGCCGGGGTGCGGTCGCCGGAAGCGGCGCGCAGCTCCAGCGGCTGCACGACGTGCGGGTGCGAGGCGATCACCGCGCCGACGCCGGCTTCCAGCAATTTCTCGGCGAAGGCGACGACGGAGCGCGGCGGCGTCAGCGCGTATTCGACGCCGATGTGCGGCATGGCGACGATGAAGTCGGGGCTGAGCGCCTTGGCGCGGGCGACGTCGCCGCTGACGTCTTCCCACGAGGCGCCGCGCGCTACGGCCCAGTCCTGCGAAACGGGGACGGGGATGCCGTTGGTGCCGTAGGTCCACGACAGGAAGGCGACGGTCATGCCGTTCACGTCCGCGACGGCGGCCGCTTCGCGATCGGCGGAAGCGGCGTAGGTGCCGAAAGTCGTGAAGCCGCGCTCGCGCAGTTCCTTCACTGTACGGAACAGTCCGGCGACGCGGCGGTCCAGGCAGTGGTTGTTGGCCGTGGTCAGCGCGTCGAAGCCGGCGTCTTTGAGGGCGTCGGCGTACTCGTCGGGCGTGCTGAAGCACGGATAGCCCGTGTAGCCGCGCTTTTCGCCGCCGAGCGTGGTCTCGAGGTTGGCGGCGGCGAGGTCGGCGGCGGAAATCAGCGGCGTGACGCGCGCAAACGACGGCGTGAAGTCGTAGCCTTTTTGACGCCGCGCCGCGCGCAGCTGCGGCGCGTGGGCCATCAGGTCGCCGGCGAAAAGCAGCGTGGCGCGGCGGGGGCGCAGGGCGTCGGCGGCGCCGCTGAACAGATCCGCCGAATCGTCGGGAAGCGGCGCTTCCGCGCGCGCCGTCCCGCAGAGAAACGCGGCCAACAGCGCCGCGAGCAGCAACCTTCTCATGAAAAAATCCTCTCCCGAAAAAAAATCCGATTGAAATCCGCTCCATTATCGCATCTTTGCCGCGGCGGCGGAAGGGGAAAATCGCCCGCGCCCCGCGTCGGTTTTGCCGCATTGCGCCGCTTCGCGCGGTTCGCCCCGCCCCTTTTGTCCGCTTCAGCGCATCTTGACCTTTGCCCCTCTTTGGGTGATAATCGTTTTTTAAGAATGGTTAACCATATTATGATTTTCGGTTATCGATAAACGAAAGGTCTCTTCCCGATGATTCTGGACACGCACATGCATACGGCGGAGTATTCGCCGGACAGCTTCCTGCCCATTGCCGAAGCGGTGGCCCGCGCCCGCGAGATGGGCATCGGCGGGCTTTGCGTCACCGACCACGACACGCTCGGCGCGCGCGAGGCGATCGACGGCTGGCGGCGGAAGTTCGATTTCCCGCTCTTTCTCGGCGTCGAGGTGCTGACGACGAAAGGCGACGTGGTCTGCTTCGGCCTCGACGAAGCGCCGCCGCCCGCTTCGCTCACGCCGGAAGAACTGATGGCGCGCGTGGCGGCCTGCGGCGGCTGCGCGACGGCGGCGCATCCGTTCCGCGACAACAACCGCGGGCTTGAAGACCTGATCTCCACGCTGCCGGGGCTGCACGGCGTGGAGTGCTTCAACGGCAGCACCGATCCGGCGGCCAATCTGCGCGCGCTCGAACTGGCGCGCGCTTCCGGGCGCGCCCTGCTGGGGGCCGCCGACGCGCATTGGCGCGAGCGGGTCGGGTTGTTCGTCACGGAGTTCGACGACGAGCTGCGCGACGAGCGCGACCTGATCCGCGCCGTGCGCGCCGGGCGCTGCCACCCGCTGGCCTGGGACGGCTCGGGTTTTGTCGACGCGGAGGCGTTCTGCCGCGCGCGTTTGGCGGGATAAAACGGTTTTCCCGCGCCGCGGCAAGCGGCGCGTATCAGTTAAGGAGGTTTTTGCATGTTGAAGAAATTGGGAGCGTTGGCGGCGGCTGTGGCGATGCTGGCGGTTCCGGCCGCCGGGGCCGAGGAGAAGAAGCTCAGCATCTTCATCGCCTACACGGGCGTTGACGGCATCCTGCAGGAGTTCACGAAGGACACGGGCATTCAGGTGGAGTATCTGGCCATGTCGTCCGGCGAGGTGCTGACCCGCCTGCGCGCGGCCAAGGGCAAGGCGCAGGCCGACGTATGGTTCGGCGGCGGTCTGGACAGTTACGTGGCGGCGGCGGCTGAAGGATTCCTCGAACCGTATGTGTCGCCCGAACGCGCCGCGTACGATCCGATGTTCTATAACGCTGACGGCTACTGGAGCGGCATTTCTTTGGGCGCGGTTGATTTCGTCGTCAACAGCGAGATCATGGCCAAGAAGAATCTGCCCATGCCTCAGAGCTGGCAGGATCTGACCAACCCCGTCTATAAGGGCGAAGTGCTGATGGCCACTCCGGCTGTGAGCGGCACGTTCTACGCTATGGTCTGGGCGATCCTCTCCGCGAAGGGCGAGGAAGAAGGCTGGAAACTGCTCGAAGGCATCGACGCCAATGTGCCCTACTACTCCAAACGCGGCGCTGAGCCGGCCAACAAGGTCAGTACGGGCGAAGCGGCAATCGCCGTGGCGCCGTTCGACACCGGCGAAAAGCTGAAGGGCGAAGGTTACAAGATCGAGACGACGTTCCCCGCCGACGGCGTGCCGTGGTACATCGCGCCCGTGGCGCTGTTCAAGGGCGCGCGCAATCCCGACGCCGGCAAGGCTCTGATCGACTGGGTGCTGTCGGCAAAGGGGCAGGAGACGCTGGCCAAGTACACCACGCAGGCTCCGATCCGTCCCGGCGTAAAGCTGGCTCCCGCGGTGCAGGCCATGCGCGATTCCAACCTCGTCAAGGCCGACGTGGTCGAGGGCGGAGCGCAGCGCAAGCGCGTGCTCGCCGCCTGGCAGGAACGCTTTGGCTCCAAATAATCCGGCGCAAAGAAGAGGGGGCGCGCTCTCCGGCGTGGAGCTGGCACTTTGGCTCGCGGCGGGGGGCGGCGTCCTCCTTTTTGTGCTGTGGCCCGTGGCGGCGGTGCTGCGCGAAAGCCTGCTGGTGGACGGCCAATGGTCGCTTTCGGCGTGGCGCGGGCTTTTGGGGAAAAACTGGCCGCTGGCGTTGAACAGCTTCGCCGTGGCCGCCGCCGTCGCCGCGGCGACGACGGCGCTGGCGTCGCTTCTGGCTGTGAAGCTGCTGTACGGCGCGCCGCTTGGGCGGAAGCTGCTTACGGCGGTGCTGGTGCTGTCGACGATTTCGCCGCCGTTCGTCGGTTCGATGTCGTATCTGATGCTCTTCGGCCGCCGCGGCCTGATCACATGGCGGCTGCTGGGACTGGAATGGAACCCTTACGGTTTTCACGGCGTGGTAATGATGGAGGCGCTGTCGCAGCTGGGCGTCGCCACGCTGCTGGCGGCAGCGTCGTTTCATCAGGTCGACGGCGCTTTGGAGCGCGCGTCGCTGGATCTCGGCGCGCCGCCGCTGCGCACGCTGCTGAATGTCAGCGCATCGCTGGCCCGGCCGGGACTGACCGCCGCGGCGCTGATGGTCTTCGTGCGCTCGCTCTCCGACTTCGGCACGCCGTTGTTCGTGGGCGGTCGCTTTCAGGTGCTGGCGTCGAAGGCGTACAACACGCTGATCGGCGTCGGCGATTTTCCGTTGGCCTGCGCCATGAACGCGCTGCTGGTGCTGCCTTCGCTGTTGCTGCTGGCAGCGCGGCGCGAAGCGCGCGGACGCAGTTTTTCGCTGCGGCTGGCCGGCGCGCGCTCGTTGCAGCTGCGCGGCCCGTCCGGCTGGCTGCCGGAAGCGGCGGCGTGGGGATTCGTCGCGATAGAACTGGCGGTTTACGGCCTGATTCTCGCCGGCAGCGTCACGAAAACGTGGGGCGCCGATTTCACGCTGACGACTGCTCACCTGCGCAGCCTGTGGAACTTCAGCGGCAACGGATTCGCTCGCAGTCTGATTTGTTCCGTCGCAGCGGGGCTGGGCGGCGCCGTGCTGGGCGCGGTGCTGGCGCGCCTGCTCGAACGTTCGCCCACGGCGCTGCGCCGCGGCGCGCGCATGCTGATCGAGCTACCTTACCTTGTGCCGGGAACGTTCTTCGGCGTGGGCTATCTGCTGGTGTCGTCGTCGCTGCCGTGGGAGGTCCCGGCCGGCTTCCTGATCGCCATGAACTGTCTGTTCCGCCAGCTTTCGCCGTCGACGTGGTCGGCGCAGGCGGGACTGGCTCAAATCAATCCCGAGCTGGAGCTGGCCGTGCGCGACCTCGGCGGCGGCCAGGGACGTGTGCTGCGCAACATGCTGCTGCCGCTACTGCGTCCGTTTATGCTGGTATCGTTCATCAACGCTTTCAGCGCCGCCATGACCAGCACCGGGCCGATCATTTTTCTGGTCAGTCCCTACGCACGCGTGGCTTCGGTGGAGCTGTTCGAGTCGATCAACAGCGGCAAGTACGGCGACGCTTCGGCCATGGCCTCGCTGCTGATCGCGGCGATCCTGGCGGTCAACGCGCTGGCGTGGGAAGTCAGCGAAAGGAGAGGCTGAATGCTTTCATTCGAGAACGTGTCGTTCAGTTACGGCGCGGCGAAAGCCCTCGACGGCGTTTCGCTGGCGCTGAAAAAGGGCGAGCTGCTGACGCTGCTGGGACCGTCCGGCTGCGGCAAGACGACGACGCTGCAGATCGCCGGCGGATTTTTGTTTCCCGATTCGGGGCGCGTCATACTTGACGGGCGCGACGTCTCGACGCTGCCGCCGGAAGAGCGCCCCACGGCCACCGTGTTTCAGAGCCACGCGCTGTTCCCCCACATGAGCGTGGAGGAAAACGTCGCCTACGGGCTGCGCGTGCGCGGAACTCCGCGCGCGGAGCGGCTGCGGCGCGCGGCGGAAATGTTGGGGCGCGTCGGTCTGGACGGCTGTCAAAGATCGCGCGTGCAGGAACTGTCCGGCGGCCAGCAGCAGCGCGTCGCGCTGGCGCGGGCGCTGATCCTCAATCCCCGGGTGCTGCTGCTCGACGAGCCGCTCTCGAGCCTTGACGCGCGGCTGCGCGTGCGCATGCGCTCTGAGATTCGCTCGCTGCAAAAGGCGTTCGGCATCACGGCGCTGTACGTCACGCACGACCAGGAAGAGGCCCTGTCGATCTCCGACCGCGTGGCGCTGATGCGGGGCGGTCGGCTCGTACAGGTCGGCACGCCCGAAGAGGTCTATTTTTCGCCGCGCGGCGACTTCGCCGCCGACTTTATCGGCGACGCCTTCCCCGTGACGCTGGAAGGAAAACGCGCGCTGCTCCGCCCCGATCAGATCTCCGTCGCGGCGGACGGGCCGTTCTGCGGCCGGCTGGTTTCGCGCACGTTCCTCGGCGCGTCGGCGAACTGGATCATCGACTGGCAGGGGCAGAAGCTGCGCGCTTCCATGCCCAGCGCCGCGGAGCCGGCGCGCGAGATCGGCGGCGAAGTGCGCTTCGCGATCCTGCCGTCCCGAAATCGCGACGGATGAAATGCGCGGGCGCATTGCTCTTTTTTGAACGAAATTTTTATTTTTTATATTTCCGCAAGGTATGTATCATGCTGAAAACAGGGCGGAAATCGATATACTTTGTGGAAAACGCTCCGGAAAGTTCTATAATGTAAAAATCTTTGCCGTGCGTCGGCTGTCCGGTGTTGAAAACCTCCTGCGGCGCGCTTGACAGTTATGTCTGTGAAATGCTATATTTTGATCATAGAAATCATAGAATGTGCATGGCAATTTTTCAGAGCGAGAGAGGAGCAGGTTCCATGAATTCTACGCGCAACATCATGGCGCTCATCGAGACGCTGCTTGCCGACGGCGGCGAGCTTGGCGTCCGCGAGCTGGGGATGCGGACGGGAATCCCCAAGAGCACGGTCCAACGCTTTTTGTCAGGAATGGAAGAGAACGGTTGGGTCGCGCAGGACAAAAGGACGCAGGGCTATCGGATCGGTTACAAGCTGCTTGGGCAGTCGAACGGCTGGGCGCTTCGTCTGGCGTTGGTCAACCAGTCCCAGGAACTGCTGAAGACGTTGTGCAATCAGACCGGGCAGAGCGTGTCTCTGTGCACGCTCGACGGGTTCAGCGGTCTCGGCGTCGCCGCGTCTTTGCCCGAGGACGCGCCCGCGCTCGCGGGCCGTCGTGCGAAGCTGTTCGACCTGCACGCCGGCGCGGCGGGCAAGGCGCTGTTGGCCTTCGCGCCCGAGCCGCTGCAGAAATACATCGTCTATTCCGAACCGAAAAGCTACACGGCCGCGACGATCACCGGCTCCAAAGAGCTGCTGGCGGAGATCGACAAGATCAGAGAGAAGCGTTATGCCGTCAGCGTCGAAGAACTGGTGCCGGAAACCGCCGAAGCGGCGGTGCCGATCCTGAATCCCGACGGGACGGTCCTTGCGGTGTTGGCCATCGGCGGCGCGAAAGATTCCGTGGCGCCGCAGTTCGAAGCGTTGCGCCACGTTCTTCAGAAAGCCGCCGCCCGGCTGCAAAAAAGTATCCTCGATTCGTGAACCGAAGAAATTTCCGACAAAAAAATCGCGCGTCGTCGTCGTCGTCGA